>JAIVTZ010000449.1:0-3765 GCA_049188105.1 Deltaproteobacteria bacterium
TTTTGTCGAGGTGCTGCGCGGTATCGCTGATCGCCACGACCGCCCGGTGGGCGAGGTGGCCATCGCGTGGACCCTCCGCCTCCCGGCCGTCACCGGTGCCATCGTCGGCGCCCGCGACGCCGACCAGGTAGACGGCTTTATCGGCGCCATGGACCTCCGGCTCAGCGACGACGATCTCGTCGAGATCGACGCGGCCCTTCCGGAATCCACGACGTTGATGTAGGTGCGGTGGCGCCGGGGCACAGAGGGTTGCCTCTCTGACACAATGGTGTGTGACCGCATCGGTTGCGCGAGGCGCCAAGGGAGGTGTTCGCCGTGAGAACCGTCGTCGACTGGGGGCTTCTGATCGTCGCCGCGGCGGTCTCCTTCACCATCGGCTGCGCGCACGGAGGCCCGGACCCGTTCATATATGGTCCGGACGATCTTGGGCGTGAAAGGGCGAAACCGCCCGAGTGCTTCTCGGCCCCACTCGCGGGCTGCGTCGGCGACCCCACCCAGCGCGACCCGATCGAACGCCTCGCCTCGCCCTGGAACGAGGTTTTCGAGCCGGATCTGGCCGACCGCATCTGCCGCGGTGATGCTCAGGCCCGCCGGAGATGGCTCGAAGGGGCGCGCCACCTCGCTGAGGACGACCCACGCGAGGGCGTCTACCTGGAGTTCCTCGACCGCTGTTCGACTCCGGGCTATTGCGCGTGGACGATCGAGAAGGCCGGCAGCGAGCTCGAACCTTTGCCCGCCCGACGCCTTCTGTTCGAGAGTGCTCGACGGTGGTGCGTCGAGGTGCTCGAGCCCGACACGCTGGACCATGTCGGTTCGAACCTCGGACGATCCCCTGCCGACGAGCACCCGTGGGTCACATCCAGCCAGCAGATCCGGTGCGCGGAGGTCTCGCGGTACGAGGATCCCTGGCAGGACATTGCCGGTCTCCACGCGGCCGGGTGCCTCGACCTCGGCGAGTGGATCGAGCGCCATCGCGACGCTGTCGACGCGACCGCCGCCGCCCTCGAACGCTGCGTGAAGGGCAGCAAGATCCGCTACCAGGAGGCGAGCTGCCTGCGCGAGCTGGCCGGTCTCGACCGCGAACGCGCCGTCGCCCTGGTGCGTTCGGATGATCGCCGCGGGTGGGGAATCTCGTCGACGATCACGCGCTACGCGCGCACCCTGCTGCGCTTCCCCGAGGAGGGTCAGCTCGAGGCCGAGCTGACGCGACTCGGCCTCCTCCCCGCCGGGCCATCGCCACCGGCGGTTTCCGGACAGGCGCCGGTGCTCCCCGAGGAGGTACTCGAGCAATGCGGCCGGCTCGCTGACTTCAACCCCGGTTGCGCGGTGCGCTACTGCGAACACGCGCCCGTGATGTACCAGCTCATAGACCTCACGTCACCCGTGCTCGACGATGTCGTGCTCGAGGAGCAGTGGCCGGCCCTCGAAACGCTCGACCTCGGATCCGGGCCGCGCAAGGTCTCGACCTCGATCGGCGGGATCCCCGTCACGATGCGAGTGGCTGAGCTCGAGGACGGCAGTTTCGACCGCGAGGAGCACGACCAATTGCGGACGGCCATCGAAGGCGCACGAGAACAGCCGCACGTGCTCACCGCGTACTCCAAGGGGCGCGCCTACCGGCTGCACCTCCGGAACCTCGGCGAGTGGTACGACCTCGAGACGTTGCTCGCAGGTCTGAACACCATCCTGGCCGACCGTGGTAGCGACCTGCGGTACGCGACCCTCGATCCGCACTGCATACCGTGTGCACAGGTCGTCGCTGGTCCGCGGGACGGCCTCGTCGATGCCGCATTCGCAGGGCTGATCGAAGTGGCCGACCCATTCAAGGAGCTCTGGACGCAGAGGGGGTTCGAACCGCAACGAGCCCTGAGGTGAACGCTATCGATAAGCGGTGCCACCCATCCCGGGTCCGCAGTTCTGGAGTTGATGGTTGTTTTCGCTCCTCCTGGGTCCGCCGAGCTCCAGCTCGGCCCGCCCCCTCCCCCTGGGATGGCCGGCCCTGGGACCGCCGAGCTCCAGCTCGGCATCCGGCCTTTCCCTGGGACCGCCGAGCTCCAGCTCGGCATCCTGAACTCCCGGCACCTCTCCGCACCTCAAGATCTTGGGATCTTGGAATCTGGCACGCATGCGAATACCGATGGGTATACCTCCGCTTTTCGCAAGCACCAGGGCATCAAGAGCTTGGCACATCTCTTTCGGCAGAACCGCTCATCGTAGGTTGAACCCAAGATGAGCAATTCTCATCGGCGATCCACACCAAACCAAATAATCAAGCGACAACCCGTCGTGATTGAGGTATTATCCGGAAAGAATCTCAGTCTCGAATGCAATAATGAAACTGATACGACTTGAAAATGAGGACGGGTGGATGGCCACCGGCACGAAACACGAGGGAATTCCGACCACAGCCGCGTTGCTGGCGGCTGTGGTTCTGGTGTGTGTGTTGGTGCCCGGAAACGCGCAGGTTTTCCCCGGCGCGATGCCAACGCCGACCGTCGCCGGCCCCTCTCCCACCCCAACCCCCGTCCCACCCGGCGCGATTCGAATCGACGTGGTGTTGGTGAACGGAAAGAAACGGCTCGCCGGCGAAGACTCGGTGGCTTGGATGCCGCAGTTCAGGGCACGTGGTGCTGGCCAGGGCCGCCTCAAGATCGCCCAGAACAAGAAACAGTTCGAGCCCCGGTTCGCCGTGGTCTCGGTCGGATCGACGGTTGACTTCCCGAATTTCGATCGGGTCTTTCACAATGTCTTCAGCCTCTCAGCGCCGATGAGCTTCGACCTCGGTCTGTACCGCAAGGGGAAGTCGAAGTCGGTGCAGTTCGATCAGCCGGGGTTGGTCCAGATCTACTGCAACATTCATCCTCAAATGGCCGCCTATCTCATGATCGTCGACTCGCGCCGGCACGGCACAGCAAACGAACAGGGGAAAATACTCCTGCGCGATGTGACTCCGGGTCGACGAATCGTCGAGGGCTGGAATGCGCGTGGCGGCATGTGGGACCGCGAGGTCACGGTCCGACCCGGGCGGACCTCTACCGTCACGGTCGAGCTCGACGTCTCGAGTTGGCGCGAGGCGCCTCATCTCAACAAGCACGGGAAGGAGTATCCACCTCCAGATGATGACGATTTCAGATACTGACGCGACCCATAAGATGGGAGAGGACGGGATCGATACCGAGGCCCTAATCGAAAGCCCGGCCCGGATTCATCCTCCGAAACCGCGCCGCCGAGGACTCGGCCTCGGCCTACAGTTTTTTCTGCTCGCCGCCGCTCTCCTCGTCGTAACCCTCGCGCTGACCGTCCTGGTTGCGGCGTGGCGGTCAAATCAGGTGGCCGAGCGCACCATCCGCGACGATCTGGCGCGGGTACCCGATGTCTGGGAGGGATATGCATCCTCCCGTGCCTCCAGCGCCCTCGATCGAGTTCGCACGATGGCGCGAGAGCCCGGGACACAGGCGATCTTTGCCGAAGAGGTGGACCTTTCCACCCGCCTCAGCTTCGCCACCGACGACGCCCCGATCATATTGCAGGAGGCGAGCACGATCTTCCTCTTCGACCGCTACAGTCGGGTCCTGGCGCGCAGTGACCGGCCGGACGGCCGCGGTGTCGGCCAGCCCTTCGAATCAGTCGGCTGGGTCGCGTCCGTGCTCGATAGTTGGCAGGGGACGACCGCATTCATCCTCGAGCGAAATGAGCTCTCGTTGGTGGCCGCCGCACCCGTGATTTCCGGCGAGGGCGACGGCGCCCAGCTCCAGGGGGTTCTTG
>JAIVTZ010000450.1:0-3835 GCA_049188105.1 Deltaproteobacteria bacterium
CGCGCCTTTGGCGCTCGGCCGCACAACGATTCCCTATCATTCGCTCTATTCGCACCACGTCCCTACTGAGGGCTCGCTCCGATGATCGCCCGGATGACCGGTATGCCCTCGCTTTCGAAGGTCGTGGCGACGGTCTCCTGAACATCCTCGTCGGGGGTCAGGGCGAGCATGTAGCCGCCGCGGCCGCCGCCCGTGAGCTTGGCGCCGAGAGCGCCCATTGACAACGCCCGATCGCAGAGCTCGATCAATCTCTCGTGCGACAACCCCATGTCGACAAGGATGGCGTGGTTGGCGGTCATCAGGCTGCCGACGGTCTCCAGATCGTAGCACTCGAGCGCCGCCCGCATGGCCAACGACTGCTCGGTGATCGCCCGGCAGCGTTCCTCGAACAGGTCCGGATCTTCCTTTTTAAGACCGAGAACATAACCGTTGAGGGTCGAGGTATCGGCGGTCACTCCGCTGTTGGCGAGGACAATCCGGAACGGCCGCTCGACCTCGATTCGCTCGAAGGAACCCTCCCCGTCGATCACCCGGTAAGCCAGCAGCCCGCCATATGTGGAAGCCGTGTTGTCGATCCCGGAGGGGATGCCGTGGTAGGCGAGCTCGCCCTCCCAGCCGATATGGTTGATCTCCTCGATCGACAGCCCGAGGTCGAAGGTGGCGTTCAAAGCCCGCGCCAGCGAGACACAGCTCGCGGCACTGCCCCCCACTCCACTGCCGGCCAGCAGCGAGCCGCCGTAGGTGATCTTGATCGGCGTCTTCTGGACGTCGATCTTCATGACGTCGAGGATGTGGTTGATCGACTCGACCTGCTGCGCCTGCTTCTTTGCCTTGTACCCCGCGACCTCGCGACGGTTGTCCTCGAGGGTCCAACCCTCGCCGTCGATCAACTCGACCGTGGCCTCGGTCTCATACGGCAGCGCCGAGACGATCGCCGGTACCCCGCGCAGGACGAACTGATCTCCGATCAGGATGGTCTTGCCGTATCCACTTCCGGTGGCCATGTGGTCGCTCCTTTTTTTTGAACCGCCAAGACGCCAAGAGCGCCAAGACATCACGGGCTTTCATCCACTTCCCCGACGGTTCAAGATCCTCTCCATCTCTTCGACGAGCTCCTCCTCCCGCCCCACCGCTACCGTGGTGGCGGCGGTCAGGCTGTGGCAGGCATCCGAGAATCCTCCCACCCGGGTCGTGGCCTCGGGCAGCAGGATGTCGAGACCCAGCACATCGCCTGATCTAATGCGCTCCTCCATCGGATCCGCCACCCTCATCGAGATCTTGACCTGGTTGAAGTCGAAGGTCCCGATACCCGGCACCTCGTCGGGGATCACCTGGAAGCCCGCCAGGTAGCGTTCGGGATCGACGTCTCCGGTGTTGCGGACGGCGTCGAGAAACGCGCCGATCATCTTCACCCCCATCGGCATGAAACGCGAGTGCACGTGCAGCCATTGGACGTGCTCCGTCTGCTTCCATCCCTCCTCCCGGATCCTCCGGATCTCCTCGTTGAAGAGGCGATTCTGGAGGGTCCGCAGCTCCTCGAGCACGGCGGCTGATTCCCCGGACGGCCCTTCGAGGCACACGCCGATCCCGATCTCCGGTCCACCACGGTGATAGCCCGCGCCGCCGAAGGTGTCGAGATCGCGGGCCAGGTTCTCGCATGGCAGATCTCCGGCCGGTGTGAGCAGCACGTAGCGTTCCCCGCCGTTCTCCTCCTCGATCTCCAACAGACCCTGGCGCACGGCTTCCAGCGCCGCCTGGCGGTTGGGACCGACCAATCGCCCGTCGACGAAGAAACGGTCTCCGACGGCGCCGATCGTCGCGATGCGTGCGAGGTCAATGTTGGCGGCGTCGAGCCTGCGGGCGAAGAGGTAGCAGGTGGTCGACGCGGTGATGTCCCGGTCTCCCCGCAAACCGAAGAGCTCGGGGTCGAGCAGGTGCACGCTCTCGTCGTCAATCGCCTCGGCCTTGTGGTGGTCGAGGATGAGCACCAGATTGCGTCCCCGATTGAGGTCCGAGATCAGCGGCGCGATGCGGCCGGCAAAATCGGTGAGAACGATCAGTCGATCCTGATCTTCAAAAACCCGTTCGAGCACCGCGGGATAGGGTTTTTCGAGACACACCCGGTGCACCGAAAACCCCTTGCGCTCGAATGCCCGGGTCAGGATGGCGCCCGAGCTGAGCCCGTCGGCGTCGTTGTGGTGCAGCACCTCGACGTTGCGGTCGGCCCGGCGTTCAATCTCGTTGATCGCACGATCCATCTCGCCGAGAAGGTCTTCGAGCATTAGCTCACCGTTCCTCCGCCCGCGAAATCGGCGAAGGCGTCCAGCACCTCGAGCTCGGCCGCCACGTCGAGGACCGTGTAGCGGCTGCGGATTTTCCGCCCGTGACGGATCGCCGCCTCCAGCTCATCCAGGCCGATGTCCAGCTTCGCCGCGCGAATCGGAGCGCCGGAGGCGGTCAGGGCACGCCGCACCTTGCGGCCGATGGCGAGGGTGCGCTGGATCTCCTCCTTGATGGCAGCTTCGTGCTCCACAAGACGCTCCAGATCGTCCGCCGTCCGCGCCTCCAGCTTGGCCTGCCACTGCGGCCACACCGCCGGAGCGAGTGCGCCGAAGACCTCCATGACCTCCCGCAGCGCGGCGTCGGGAGACGGGTTGGGCGTGAAGCGGACGCGGCCGAAGTCGAGCTCGACGATTCGGCGGTAGAGCTCGTCGATCACCAGCGAGGCGACCCCTACCTGCGCGCCGTGGAGGTTGAGCGGTTTGTCGTCTCTGAGCCGCGTCATGTCCCAGTAGTGCGACAGGAGGTGCTCGCCGCCCGACGCGGGGCTCGAGGTCCCGACGACCGCCATCGACAGACCGGAGATCAGGAGCAGTCGGAAGAGCAGGGAAACCGCCTCGGGGTCGCCGTCAGCGAGGCGCGGGAAGACATCCAGCGCCTCGTCGAAAGGCGTGGACAAGAGCCGGTCGGGCAGCGGGCAGTGGTACTCGCCCCGGACATATGAGGCAATCTTCCAGTCGCAGCCGCAGTATGGCTTGGAGACAAGATCGCCGAGCCCGGCGAGGGTGAGGTCGCGCGGCGCCTCCATCAACACCTTCGGGTCAGCAAAGACCGCCACTGGTGGGGTGACGGAGCGGGTCGTCTTGAGGCCGTTCTCCAGCAGGGCGACGATGGCCGAGGTATAGCCGTTCATCGACGCCGCGGTCGCGAGGACGAAGCAGGGAATCCCACGACGGTGCGCGATCTCCTTGCCGAGATCGTTGACCGTTCCGCTGCCGACGGCGGCCACCATGTCGAAGACGCCCGGACAGGCGGCCACCAGCTCGTCCGCCAGCTCCACCGAAGCGTGGATATGACCGGTGGCGTCATCGCGGAGCATGCAGCATTCGACCGAGTAGGACCCTCCAAGCGCCTCCGAAAGCCCCTCTCCGGCAACCTCCCAGGTGCGCCGGTCAGCCAGCAGCAGGATGCGATCGCCGGGGATCAACGACGGCAGCATCTCGGGCACGCGGTCGGCCACCCCGGGCTCGATCACCACCTTGCGGGTGAGGATGCGGTGCGCCCTCCCGCAGGTGCAGTCGAGGCTCCGCCCCAGCACCCGATCGCTCAGGATCTCATCGACGCCGGTTGGAAGACTTCCGGTGTGCTCCATCGACCCTGGTATGACTCCTACCCCACCAGGGTAACCCGGAGGCGTCGATTCCCTAGCCGGTTCCCATCCAGAAACTCTGGTGGGAACTGCGCAGTTCTCGATGCAGAAACGAGCGATTTTTGTGCAAGTTCTAGGAAGACAAGGATTTCCTTGGAGACGTACTCGAGTACGCCGCATAAGGGA
>JAIVTZ010000451.1:0-3833 GCA_049188105.1 Deltaproteobacteria bacterium
TCGCCGACCGCGAGGAGCTGGTCGACGCTGTCGAGCACCACATCGGAATCCCCGCCGGCATCGTTCGCGAGGCCATCGAAGACATCGCCCTCGAGGCCGATATCTACTCGTAGAGATACTTGAGAGGGCGGGTTAGCCGAGTGTTCGGCGGTAGCGGAGGCGGGCGACGGTGAAGATGATGACCGCCAGAACAACCATCGCCAACGCCTGGGGCCAGAGAACATCGAGACCGACGCCCTTGAGAAAGATCCCGCGCAGCGCCGTGAGGTAGTATCGCAGCGGTATCGCGTAGGTGACGAGCTGGAAGAGCCGCGGCATGTTCTGGATCGGAAAGACAAAACCGGAGAGGTAAATCTGCGGCATCAGGAAGACAAAGGTCGAGATCATCATCGCCTGCTGCTGGGTACGCGAGAGGGTCGACACCAGCAGACCGAGACCCAGAGAGCAGATTATGAAGAGCGCGGTCATCAGCGCGAGCACAGCGAATGAGCCGCGCAGCGGCACCTCGAACCAGAACAGCACCACCAGCAGACCGGTCAGGAACTCCACCACTCCCACCATGGCATAGGGCACAAGCTTTCCGGTGATGACCACGCTCGGCGTCAGCGGGGTAACCAGGAGCTGCTCCATGGTGCCGAGTTCGACCTCGCGCACCAGGGCCATCGAAGCCAGCATCATGGCCATGATCATGATCAGGAGCGCAAGTACGGCGGGAACCATGAAGTAACGGCTCACCATATCGGGGTTGTAGAGCACCTTCGGCCGCAGCTCGATCGGCGCTCGCACGCCCGCCGCCTCTGCAGCGGTTCGCAGAACACCCTGGGCGTAAGCGAGGCCGAGGGTGCCGACCATGGCGTCGGATCCATCGGCCAAGACCTGGATCCTGCCGGTGCGGCCAGCCTCCCGGTCGGCAGCAAAGCCCGAGGGGATGGTCACGGCTACCCCCGCTCGGCCGCTATCGAGCCACGGGTCGAGGTCGTCCTGGGTCGGAACCGCGGCTACCCGGTCGAAGTAGGTGGAGGCGGTGAAGGCGTCGACGAGCTCGCGGCTGGCAACGGAGCGGTCGAGGTCGCAGACCACGAGCTCCACATTGCGGATGTCGGTGGTCGCGGCGTAGCCGAGGACAATGATCTGAGCGATCGGCGCAATGAAGAGGACGGACAGGATCTTCGGGTCCCGCCACAGCTGAATCAGCTCCTTGACCACAAAGCCGGCAATCGTCCGCATGCCCCCCATCTACAGGCTCCGCACCATACGCACGGTCGCCGCGAGCAGCACCAGCGCGCCGTAAACCGCGAGCGCCGCCGCCTGCTGCCACCACATATCGGGGCCGACCCCCTTGAGGACGATGGCGCGCAGGGCGGCGATGAAGTAGCGAGCGGGAACAATGGTCGAGATGATCTGCAGCGCGTGTGGCATCGAGGAGATTGGGAAGATGAAGCCCGACAGCAGCAGGGTCGGTAGCATCGACGACAGCAGCCCGAGCTGGAAGGCCACCTGCTGGCTCTCGGCCAGGGTCGAAATGAAGACGCCCCAACCGAGACCGCCGGCGAGGAAGAGCAGGGTCACGACGGCGAGCCAGAAGATCGAGCCCCGCACCGGCATCTCGAACAGGGCCCACGCGAGGAAGAGGGCGCCGGCCGCGGAGACCGACCCCACCAGCAGGTAGGGAAGAGTCTTGCCCAACAGCAGCTCGATGGCCCTTATCGGGGTCGCGCGGAGGGACTCCATGGTGCCGCGCTCCTTCTCACGCACCACCGCGAGGGCGGTGGCGATGACCGAGGAGACCATGAGGATGAAGGCCAACAGACCGGGCACGAGGAAGATCGAGGACTTGAGATCCGGGTTGTACCAGACCAGGGGCGCCGCCTCCAGTGGCGGACGGAACTCGATTCCCAACACCTCAGGGGTGGTAGCGGTCACGATCTGACGGGCATAGCCGAGGATCGTGTTTGCGGTCTGTGAGTCGGCGCCGTCTAGGACGAAGAGCAGGGAGGTCGGCCGCAGCGCCGCCACATCGGACGCAAAGTCCGCCGGAATGACGAGCGCCGCCTGAATCGCTTCTGATGCGAAGAGGGCGTCGGTCGGCCGAACTTCGTCGAGGGTAGCGGCGCGCACGAAGTAGCCGCTCTCGAGAAAGGCCTCAACGACCCGCCGCGAGGCGCTGGTTCGCGAAAGATCGACCACGCCGAGCCGGATGTCCGTTACGTCGAAGCTGAGCGCGTAACCGTAGATCATCAGCAGGACCAGCGGCATCCCAAGCAGCGCGATCGCCGTACGCCAGTCGCGTTTGAGCTGCAGCAGCTCCTTGATCGCGACGGCGAGGACGCGGCGGATCACGACAACTCCGCCGCCTCCGCCTCGTGGATGAAGCGGATGAAAACGTCCTCGAGCGACGGCGCCACCGGATTCACGGTAATGGGGCCGAAGCCGGCGTCAACCAGGCTCCGCTCGATTGTGGCGGCGGCCTCGGGGCTCTCCACCACCGCGCGCAGACGATCGCCAAAGAGGGCGGCGTCGACCACCTCGGGGAGGCGCTCGAGCTCCTCGACAGCGCGGGCGGCATCGGCGCACTCCAGCTCCAGCACCGTGCCCTCCGGGAAGACCGCCTTCAAGTGAGGAATCGTATCAAGCGCAAGCAATTTCCCAGCGTGCATCAGCGCCACCCGATGACAGCGTTCGGCCTCATCCATCGAGTGGGTGGTGACGAAGATCGTGACGCCCTGCTCTGAGAGGTCGTCGATGAGATCCCAGAAGTCACGCCGCGCCTCGGGGTCGACGCCTCCGGTCGGCTCGTCGAGAAAAACCACCGGCGGCTCGTGGAGGAGGGCGCAGGACAGCGCCAGCCGCTGTCGGAAGCCTCCCGGGAGGTCGGCAACGAGCGCGTTGCGCCGCGTCTCGAGCCCGGTGACCGCGAGCGCCCAGTCGCGCCGGCGCTCGAACTCGCTCCCCCACACTCGGTAGGTTCCGGCCCAGAAGCGGAGGTTCTCATCGACCGTGAGGTCGGTGTAGAGCGAAAACTTCTGCGACATGTAGCCGATGCGGGTCTTGATGGCGGCGGACTCGGTCGCGATGTCAAAGCCATCCACCGTGCCCTTGCCCGAGGTCGGCCGAAGCAGACCACAGAGCATACGGATGGTGGTCGTCTTGCCGGCCCCGTTGGAGCCCAGAAATCCGAAGATCTCCCCCCGCGCCACCTCAAACGAGACGTGGTCGACGGCAACAAAATCGCCGAAGGTGCGGGTCAGCTCCGACGCCGACACCACAATCTCACGCGCTGGATGACGGCCCTCGGCCGTGGCGCCGCTCACCGCCCGACGGCCCACTCCAACGCCGCCGCCGCGATCCAGGCGGTGACCCGTGTTCTCACCTGCGCTACCTCGGCCGCGGTCAGGTCCGCCTGTGCGTCGAGCATCTCCGAGATCGGTGCGAGACCGACGGCGTAGCGCTCGTTCGACGACTCCTCCCACGCGGCCGCAGCTTGTTGCGAGGCATCGGCTGCGCTGACCGCCTCGAGCGCGGCCTCGAGCTCGAGGCGGGAGGTCTCGACCTCGAGCTTGACTCTTCGTTCGAGCTCGCCGCGATCACCGCGCGCTGCATCCTGCTCGGCACGCACGGTCGCCGCCCGGGCCCGTGTCCGGTTGCCGTCGAAGAGCTGCCAGCTCGCCAGCACCCCGACCCGCCAGGAATCGTTCCACTCGTCCTCGAGGGGCAGGAAGCGCTGGTTGGGCCGCGCCACCATCCACTGACCGGACAGCGCCACCACCGGCCGGCGGGCCGCGTTGACCGTCCGCTCGCGGGCCCCGAGACCGCCGATTCGGGCGTCGGCGATC
>JAIVTZ010000452.1:0-3822 GCA_049188105.1 Deltaproteobacteria bacterium
TCACCTTGAGAAACATTGGCGCCTCGGCGAAGCGCAGGCCCACCATGTTGAGGAGCATCTGCTCCTTCCAGGCGTCTCGCAGCGCTTCCGCGTAGTTGAACTGGTCCCCCGAGATGGTCTTCGCACCGATGCTGCTCTTGCAGCCGACCGCGACCAGAAGGACGATAATGAGCAATCCAAGCCAGCGTGTCTTTCCAATCATGGCTTCCCCCTCGTGTCGGATCGTCCGTATGTGTATCCCACGAGCCATCCGAGGCGTCAAGGTGTCAGATGCCAGATACCAGATGCCAGATGCCAGATCGACTCACTCACCCCTTGACATTGAAACTGGGAGATTCAGGATTTAGTCGCATCCAGCATCCAGCATCCAGCATCCAGCATCCAGCATCCAGCATCCAGCATCCAGCATCGGTCGGTCGGTTACAATCCGAAGCCATGTCACAGCCAAACCGAACGCCCGATAGTCCCGCCGGCGGCGCCAGGCGGCGCTTCCCCCTCTACCTCACCCTGGCCGCGGTCTTCGTCACCCTTTTCGTGATCTTCGGCCTCGTCCTCATCGGCTTCTTCCACTCGGGATCGAAGCGGATCGAGCTCCTGGGCGCCGCCGACCTGATGGACCGAATCGGCCGCCACATGCAGACCTCGATCGCCGAGCTCTACCTCCCGGCGCAGGGCCTGGTGGACATCGCCTCGAAGTCAGCCCCTTTCGAGGGTGCGACCCTCGAGGAGCGCCTCGCGACCCTGGGCGCGCTGACCGAGGCGCTGCGACTCAACCCCCACATGTCGTCGGTCTTTGTGGGATACGAGGACGGCGAGTTCTTCCTCGTCCGCTCGGTGGGCGATCGGCGAGTGGCCGCGGAGATTCTCGACGCGCCCCCGGGCAGCCGATTCGCGGTGCAGAGCATCGAGCGCGATCGGGGGGAGCTGGTAGGTGCCCTGCTCTTTTATGACGACGTGCTCCGTCTGCTCGATTCGCGACCGCTCACAACCGGTGATTTCGATCCTCGAACCCGTGACTGGTACCGTCTGGCCGCCGACCGCTTCAACCAAATCACTACCGATTTCTACGTCTATTTCACCACCGGTGAGGTCGGCTTGACGTTTGCCCGGCGACTCGCAGGCGGCGGCGGCGTGGTGGGCGCCGATTTCGCGCTTTCCGATCTGTCGGCGGGTCTCGCGCGGCAGCGTGTGACGGACGGCACCAAGATCGTGGTCTTTGACCCTTCAACTCGAATCATCGCTCTGTCGACCCCCGAGATGCGCGTTCCGGTGCGGGCGCCGCACTCCGAGGAGACGGTGACGATGCCGCGTTTGTCGGAGCTCGACGACCCGGTGTACCGGGAGCTTGCCGTCGTGCTGGATGGCGAGGTCCGCAGTGGGCGCTTCCAGCTCGAGGCGGCCGGCCGTACCTGGCTCGCGTCGGTGACGGCGGTGCCCACGCGCCGGGGCTCCGACGTCTACCTGGCGACGTTGATCCCACGCAACGAGCTGCTGGCGGCTGTGGACCGGGTCCGTAACCAGAGCGTGCTGATCTCGCTGGCGTTGTTGGTGGTGGCGGTGGGGATCGTGCTGTGGGTGTCCGGAAACCTGTCGTCGGCACTGCGCGCACTGGCGCGCGAAGCGAACCAGATCCGTAGGTTCAAGCTCTCGAGGCCGATCGAGGTGCGGTCGCGCATCGCCGAGGTGGACGACCTCGCCACCACCATGGCGGTGATGAGGGGCTCGTTGCAGCAGTTCTTCGAGATTTCGAGGGCACTGTCCGCCGAGAAGGACTACAAGAAGCTCCTCGAGATGATCCTGCGCGAGGCTTGCAAGGTGGCCCACGCCGACGGCGGCGCCATCCTGATCACCAACGACGAGAACACCGCCCTCGCGATTGCGATCCTCGAGGACGCTGCCACCGGCGCCCATTACGGCGGCACCAGTGGTGTCGAGCCGCCGTTCGCGGCGGTGCCACTCGAGCCAGAGCCCGGCGGCATCATGCACCCCGATCTGGATGCGGAGACGGCGCGCCGAAGTGAGACCATTCGGATCGACGACCTGGCGGAAAGCCGGAGATTCAACTCTTCCGCAATTTGCGAGCGGTATGGGTGGGCGGACGGCACGAAGAAATCGCTGCTCAACGTGCCCCTCACCAACCAGAAATCCGAGATCGTGGGGATCCTGCAGCTGGTCAACGCGCGATCGGTCGCGGGCGAGGTGACGGCGTTCGACCCCGAGGTGGTGCCGTCCATCGAAGCCGTCGCGTCTGACGCGGCGGTAACTCTCGACCTGCGGCGAATGTTGCAGGCGCAGAAGGACCTGCTCGACGCCGTCATTCTGATGGTGGCGGGGGCCATCGACGCGAAGTCGCCCTACACCCACGGCCACTGCCAGCGGGTGCCGGAGATCGCCAGGCAACTGGCCGAGGCGGCGCACAACGCGACCGACGGGCCATTTGCCGACTTCTCGCTCACCGATGAGGAATGGTACGAGCTCCACCTCGCGAGCTGGCTCCACGACTGCGGCAAGCTGACCACGCCCGAGTACGTGGTGGACAAGGCGACCCGACTCGAGACCATTTCCAACCGCCTGCACGAGATCCGTACCCGGTTCGAGGTGCTGTGGCGCGACGCCGAGATCGAGTACTTGAAGGACCTGGCGAAAGGGCGGCCCGAAGACCCCGAGGCCAGAGACCGGCTCGAACGCCGCCTCGACGAGATCCGCCGAGACTTCGAGTTCATCACCGAGTGCAACTCGGGCGAGACCCAGATGAACGAGGCGCGCATCGAGCGTGTGCGGGCGATCGCCGCCCAGACCTGGATGCGGCATCTCGATGACCGCATCGGGCTCTCCCACGACGAGCTCCTGAGTAAACGCCGCACACCCGATCCGGAGTTGCCGGTGGAGGAACCTCTGCTCGCCGACAAGGTGGAGCACCTGGTTCTTCGCGACGGCCCGCCCTTCGGCGACAACCCTCACGGCTTCACGATGGACGTGCCCGAGCACCTCTACAACCACGGCGAGATCTACAACCTGTGCACGCCGCGCGGCACCCTGACAAATGAGGAGCGGTTCAAGCTCAAAGAGCACATTGTCGAGACCATCAACATGCTCGGCCGTCTGCCCTTCCCCAAAGAGCTGCGGCGGGTCCCCGAGTGGGCGGGCAACCACCACGAGAAGCTCGACGGCACGGGTTACCCGCGTCGGCTGGGCGCTGATGATCTCTCGATCCTGGCCCGGATCATGGCCATCGCCGACATCTTCGAGGCGCTCACCGCCTCCGACCGCCCCTATAAACCGCCCAAGAAGCTCAGCACGTCGCTACGGATCATGAGCTCGTTCCGCGACGAGGGCCACATCTGTCCCGATCTCTTCGACCTCTTCCTCACCTCGGGCGCCTTCCGCAAATACGGCGAGAAACACCTGCGACCGGAGCAGGTCGATGATGTTGAAATCAGCGAGTACCTGAGGGGAACACCTGGATGAATTAGGAATGAGGAATTAGGAATTAGGAATTTCGGATTTCGGATTTCGGATTTCGGATTTCGAATTTGCGCACCACCTTCCACTGTTTCACGACTGGACCGCGGGGGTGGATGGGAATTGAGAATTGAGAATTGAGAACTGAGAATTCGCCCGTCGGGCCGACGGCTATGCGGCCCAACGGCAATACGGCAAGGCAGCCGTTATTGATTGACAGGTGTACTACGACAACCTATTGCATTTGCCGTAAAGCCGTAAAGCCGTAAAGCCGTAAAGCCGTAAAGCCGTAAAGCCGTGCCGTAAAGCCGTCACGCCGTCCGGGTGTGGCCCCGCGTCTCCGACGGCAGCTCACCGAAC
>JAIVTZ010000453.1:0-3806 GCA_049188105.1 Deltaproteobacteria bacterium
AAATAAAAAATAAAATTGGTCCTCTCCCGAACCAAACAGGATCAAGACGTGCGGGCGAGACGCCCGCACCACAAAAACCGTCATGCTGGGATTGTGGTGCGGGCGTCCCGCCCGCACATCGCCGATGCCGGCCCGGTGCCGTTTCGAAGTTCGATTTTGAATTTTGCAGGAGGCTCTTTGAGTTTTGAGTTTTCGCCCGCCGACCCGCGGCAGCCGCGAATCCGGGAGAGGATGGGCGGAAATCCGAATTCCGAATTCCGAATTCCGAATTCGGCCCCATGGGTCTTCTGATTCGTCTCGTTGCTGTCGAGGAGGACGAGGTCGCGCCGATGCTGTGGGCCTGCCTCTATTTCTTCTTCATCCTGGCTGCCTACTTCGTGATCCGGCCGATTCGGGACGAGATGGGCGTCGCCGGCGGCGTCCGCAATCTCCCGTGGCTCTTCCTCGGCACCCTCGTCGGCATGCTGCTGATCCACCCCCTCTTCACCACCCTCGTGTCGCGCCTCCCGCGGCGCCTGTTCATACCGCTCTCCTACGGTTTCTTTGCCGTCAACCTGGTGTTCTTCTGGCTGCTCTTCCGGTTCCTTCCGAACACGGACGGCATCTGGGTCGGCCGGATCTTCTTTGTCTGGACCTCCATCTTCAACCTCTTCGTGGTCTCGATCTTCTGGTCGCTGATGGCCGATCTGTTTCGGCCCGCACAGGCCAAGCGGCTGTTCGGCTTCGTGGCGGTGGGTGGGACGGGCGGCGCCGTCGCCGGTTCGGCGGCCACGGCGTTCCTTGCCACCCGAATCACACCGACGAACCTCCTCCTGCTGTCGGTGGTGTTGCTGGCGGCTGCAAGCCTAGCGGCCCGGCAGCTGATGCAATCCGCACCGGAGCCCGAGACAGGGGGCGCCGGCGGCGCAGATCGGCCGCTGGGCGGAGGTGTGCTCGACGGGATTCGAACCGTCATTGCTTCACCGTACCTCCTCGGCATTGCCGGCTACATGCTCCTCTACACGATGACCGCCACCTTCCTCTACTTCCAGCAGGCGGAGATCGTCGAGGCGAGCTTCGCCGACCGCACCGCACGCACCGTCTTCTTTGCCCGCATCGACCTCGCGGTCAACACCTTGACAGTGATCACCCAGATTTTTCTCACCGGCCGCATCGTCCGGCGAATAGGCGTCGCCCTGGCGCTCGCCGCGTTGCCTCTGGTCTGCGTGCTCGGGTTCGCCGCCGTCGGTATCGCGCCCACGTTGATGACCATCGCGGTATTCCAGGTGCTTCGCCGATCCAGCAACTACGCCGTCGCCCGCCCCTGCCGCGAGATGCTCTACACCGTGATCCCGCGCGAGGCCAAGTACAAGGCCAAGAACTTCATCGACACCTTCGTCTACCGTGTCGGCGACCAGGTTGGCGCCTGGTCATATACCGCCCTGGGGGCGTTCGGGTTTGGCGCAGCGGCAATCTCGATGGTGGCGGCGCCGTTGGCCGCGGCGTGGCTCGGAGTCGGCCTGTGGCTCGGACGACGGCAGAAGGAGCTCGCCAGCCCGCATTATTCATGAGGTTTCGGCGCGAGGCCGTGAACTTGTGCGTAACGCTGTCATCTGAGGGGCGAGGCGCCGAAGACGTACATGATTGTCGATCGAGAACGCAGAGCCGCGAAGCGGCGGAACATACTTAGCCTGGGGCGTCAGCCCCAGGGTTGGTTAGAGAAAAAAACAACGAGCCGCGGAGCGGCGACAGACAATGGGAGATCAATTTCTTCAGGTCACGACGCAGCTGTGGTCTGTCGCCCCTCCATACCTGACATATGTCCCACCGCTGGAGGTAGCTGTCTTTTGAGGAGGCAGCTATGATCCAGATGATTGAAGCTCACTGGCAAAGAAACCTCGCCGCCGTAGGGGTTGTGGGAGCTGTGGAAATCGCCCGGCGATTTCCAAGCGGCTGTGGGAAACACGGCACGTGTGGCGTGTTTTCCAAGGCCTTGTGGACGACGGTCATGGGGTCAAAAGCGACGTTACCGATTGGCGTCGTCCACAGGGCCGGCAGGCGCGGCAGATTCCATAACCCGGCAGGCTATCGGGGTCGATGTGGGAGGCACACCATGGGTATCCCGAATCGTGACAAGGAAACGCTCGACCGGCTGGAACACAAGACGCTGGACGCGCAGTTCGTGACCGAGATGCGCAACGGGCTTGGGTGCTCGCCATTCGAGGCCGAGGCGATGCTGGGCGTGGTCAAAGAGGTATACGCTCCATACCTTGAGGCTGCTGCTCCGATTAGCCAGCCCGGCAAGGTGACGCTGCTGGCTGTGTCCGCAGACGAACCTGCCGGGAAACGCATCGCCGACTGTGAAAAACGAGCAGTGTGCCTCACGGTTCATCGGGGACCCGAGGACGACCGGTTCATGCAGAAGAGCCCAGCGGTTTTCCGGCGGGCGCGCATTCCAGATCTCTGTCAGGAAGCTCTCAGTCAGGGTGCTCTGCTGACGCGGGAAGACTTGGCGTACCGTGTCTTCTTCGTCGCTCCACGTACGATCTCTCGTGATCTGAGTACATTGAGGAAGGAAAATCCACATGCTGTTATCCCTCTGCGGAGCACGGTGCATGACATCGGTCCGATTCTCACTCACCGGGACACGATCGTCCGGCTCGCCCTCGATGGGAAAACCACGACAGAAATCTGTACCATCACCCACCACTCTCCCCAGGCAGTGGCCAATTACCTTTCCACCTTTGCCCGCTGCGTCCAGCTTGCGCGCCGCAAGATGCACCCCAGCCAAATCGCATTTCTCCTTCGTCGTGGTCGGTCTCTTATCGACAGTTATCTCGCTCTCATTCCCGAGTGTGAACGCGATCCGAATATGACCTACCACCTTGACGAACTGCTGCGCCTCGGCACCATTAGTGGGGGAAAAAATCAGGCTCACAGCGGAGGTGGCAATGGGTAGCAAACCTGATTACGTCCGCAAAAAGTACGGGCCGCTCCGCGACAAATCCTTGCACAACGTCCTCGCCCATCGCATCCACAAGGAATTCCCCCGTATCGGTGGACCACGTATCCGTCAGCTGTGTGCCACGATGATTCTCGAGGTCGTCGAAACCCATAAAAAACTCCGGGAAACCGTCTCCCATGGCCAGGTGCTTTGGATGGCGGTCGCCGCCGACTGCCCACCCAAACGACATCAACGAATCGTGGATACCGACCTCATACCTGTCACCCTCGACCTCAGCATTCCGGCTGACATTGAGCGCCGTATCCAAAGGACAAACTGTGAGGAACGACTCCTGCACAAAGCCATACGCCTGTGCAGGCAAGCCTACGAGCAGGGTGGGCTCCTTTCCAACTGCGACCTCGCGGAACTACTCAACACCGCGGACTCCAGGATCGCGCGTCTCCTCGCCAAACATGAACGGGACACCGGTCGCATCGTGCCCCGCCGGGCTACGCTTCACGACGTTGGCACTGGCGTGACCCACAAGGTCATTATCTGCAAGAGCCGTTTTGTCGAAGGCAAAGAACCCTCACAGATAGCTCGTGACACCTACCACACCGTCGAATCTGTCGATCGCTACCTCGGTCAATACGATCGTGTCCGTTTCTGCAAGCTCCAGGGCATGAGCTCCGAAGACACCTCCCGTGCCCTCAACTGCAGCCACAATCTCGTCCTTCAATACCTCCACATCGACAAACAACTGGAGGCAAGCGATGATTGACGCTGACCGCTACCATCACGCCGGTCGGACATATGTCAATATCTTCAGGGCTTGATCGTGGTTTGGTCTCGTTTTCCTGGGGCTCACGCCCCAGGCTATGAA
>JAIVTZ010000454.1:0-3799 GCA_049188105.1 Deltaproteobacteria bacterium
ACACGAGGTGCTTGGCGCACGCATCACAGAACTGGAGGTCCTTGAGATCGATCTCCTCCGGCAACCGCGAGGCCGCCATCACGCACCAGGGCTGGTGGCAGTGGACGAGACCAAAGGTGTGGCCGAGCTCGTGCAGAACCTCTTTCGCCAGCCGCTCCCGCATCCGCCCGATGTCCTGAGGCGCACCGGCGTACTCGGGGCGCAGTCGGTAGAGCGACGCCACGCCGACATGGCCTCCGAGCTGCGCGGTGCCGAAGACATGGGTGAAGACGGGAAGGAAAAGATCCACAGCCGCAATCCCGATCCGCCGCTCGGCAGGCGCCGGCGGCGGTTCGAGGAGTTGGCACATGAGCTCCGTCGCCAGGTACTGACGTCGTTCCGGGTCGAACGCGGGTCCCGGATCGAGCGCCGAGTCAGCGACACGGACCTCGCGGTGGAGGCAGGATCCGAGGTCGTCGCCCAGCTCGGACAGAACTGTCGGAGGAAGGGCGCCGACCGGCACCAGTTCGAGCCGCCACATTATTCCGTTCGCTCGATACCGTACTTGCGCATCTTGTTGTAGAGGGTGGCGCGGTCGATCCCGAGGAGGCGGGCCGCCTGGCTGACGTTGAACCCGGTTTGTTCGAGGATGCGTTCGATGTGGCGATGCTCCATCGCCACCAGTGAAAGTTGGTCCTCGCTCTCGACCTCACCGGGTTTCGGTATGTGGCCGCTGATCGGGAGATGTTCGAGATCGATCGTCGTGCCGCGACACACCACCAGCGCCCGTTCGACGGCGTTGGCGAGCTCACGCACGTTGCCGGGCCAGGAGTAGCTCTTCATCAGCTTCTCCGCCTCGGGAGAAAAGCCCGTGACCTGCCGGCCCATGGCGGCTGAGAAGGTGCGAACGTAGTGATCGGCGATGAGCAGGATGTCCCCGGGACGATCCCGCAGGGGCGGAATCTGGATCACGAAGACGTTGATCCGGTAGAAGAGATCCTCGCGAAAACGGCCCTCGTTCACCGCCTCCTCGAGATCGCTGTTGCTGGCACAGACGATCCGAAAGTCCACCTGGATCTCTTGGCTGCCGCCGAGACGGGTCACCTTCTTGTCCTCGAGGGCGCGAAGCAGCTCGACCTGCACCTTGGGCGAGATCTCGCCGATCTCGTCGAGAAAGAGGGTCCCTCCGTCCGCCAGCTCCAGCTTGCCCTTGCGCATGGCGGAGGCCCCGGTGAACGCCCCTTTTTCGTGCCCGAAGAGCTCGGACTCGAGGATCCCGTCGGGCAGCGCGCCGCAGTTGACCGCCACCATCGGCCCGAAGGCGCGGGGGCTGCGGGTGTGGATGAGACGGGCCACCAGCTCCTTGCCGGTGCCGGACTCGCCGCGAATCAGCACCGTGGTGTCGGTCGGCGCCACCGACTCCACCAGCTCCATCACCTGCGCCATGTCAGGGTTGTCGCCGACGATCATGCGCGGTCCGGCGCCTTTCAGACGCTCCTTGAGAAGGACATTCTCCTTGCGAAGGCGCTGCTTCTCCCACGCCTTCTCGACCACCCGTGTCAGGTCCTCGGGGTCGAAGGGTTTGGCGAGATAGTCGTAGGCGCCCTTCTTCAGGGCCTGAATCGCCGTCGACACCGAGGCGTAGGCGGTGATGACGATGATGGCCAGGTCGGGGTCCACCTCGAGGATGCGCCGCTGCAGCTCGAGACCGTCCATCCCGGGCATCCTGATGTCGGTGATCACGATGTCGAAGGACCGCCGGCCGAGCAGCGCCAGCGCGCGTTTGCCGCTGTCCGCGGTCACCACGTCGTATCCGTCCTCTGCAAACCAGTGGGAGAGGGACTCACGGACGTGGAGCTCGTCGTCGACGATCAGCAGCTGGGGGACCGTGTCGTTCATGCCCTACCCTCCTCGTTGTCGGACCCGGGACCGTCGATCGGAAGCACCAGCGCGAACCGGCAGCCCTTCCCGGGGGCGGTTGTCAGCTCGACGCTGCCGCCGTGGCGTTCCATGATCCCGTAGACCACCGAGAGACCGAGGCCCACCCCCGACGAGCCGTCCTTGGTGGTGAAGAAAGGCTCGAAGACCCGGCGAGCCACGTCCGGCTCCATCCCAGGCCCGTCATCCTCGACCGCAATCTCGACTCCCTCGACGCAGGACACGGTTTGCACCAGCACCCGGCCGCCCCTCTCGACAGCCTCGCCGGCGTTGATCAGCAGGGCCATGAGCGCCTGCTGGATCTGACCGGAGTCGGCCCACACGGTTGGCATGTCCTCTTCCAACTCGAGCTCGCAGGTGACCTCGGCCAGCTCCAGCTTGTGCTTGGTCAGAAAGACCGCCCGGTCCACCACCTGGTTGATGTCGACGGCTGCGAACTCGCCGCCTCCGCGCTTCGCGAATGAAAGGAGCTGGGCGACGATCTCTCCGCAGCGGCTCGCCTCCGACGCGATGGACTCCAGATACTCGAGGTTCTCCCGGCACTCGTCATCGAGCTCCTTGCTTTGCAGCCGGCGCACCAGGATCTTGGCGTAGGTGACGACGCTCGACAGCGGGTTGTTGATCTCGTGGGCGACCACCGCCGCCAGCCGGCCCAGCGAGGCCATGCGCTCCACCTGCACGATCTTCTCCTGCGCCCGCTCGAGCTCGGAGGTCTTCTCGTCGACCCGATGCTCGAGGGTCTGGGCCCAGCCCATGAGCTCCGAGTGGGCCGCCTCGAGGTCGTGCGCCATGCGGTTGAAGGTCTTTGCCAATGTCCCCAGCTCGTCACTCGTCATCTCCGGCACCCGAGCCGAGAGATCGCCGTGGCCGAGCTTGTCGGTCTCACCGATCAGCTTTTGCACCGGACGGTGGACCATTCGCTGCACCCCGGCCACCGTGATCCCGAGCACCGCCAAAATCCCAACCAGGCTCGCCAACAGGAGGTCGACCGTGCCTTTCCGTCGCGCCTCGTCGTAGGGCCCGAGGCGAAGGTTGATGTCGAGCACGCCGAGGAGGCTCACGTCCGGCGAGTGGGCGTGGCAGGCGGCGTTCGAACAATCGGGCTCGTTGCGGATCACCTGGGTGATCCCAAGCACCCGCCCGCCTGGCCGATCCACGATGCGCGCTCGATCTTTCTCCGGCAAGGTCTCCGGTGGCCTGGCCCGCTGGTGGCACCCGAGACACTGCTCCTCGCGGGTGTCGAGAACCCGGCCGACCTCGTCGGGTTCGGTCGAGTAGGCGATCTGCCCCCCCTTGACGATGATCCGTATGCGCTCGATCTCGCGCTGCTCGGCCATGGCGGTGATGGTCTTCTGGATCTGCTCGCGGTCGTTGTGAAGCATTGCGTCGCGAGCGGCAGCCACCACCAGATCGCCGAGCTGAACGCCATTGAGACGAAGGATGCGCGTCTCTGCCCGCTCTTGGATGACCAGAGTGAGCCAGGTCGCGAGGCCGAAGAAGACGACCAACGTGGCCGCGATGAGAAGGGTGAGCTTGCCCGCTACCGTGTTCCGCACCGGTTCACCCCCCCGGGGTCCATGACCCAAGATCGGTTGTGCACCAGATCAGCCGAACACGAGGGCCTCATCGGTCCCGTGTCGGCTCCCTGTAGGTAGGGTACCGCCATCTCGCCGAAGAAGAAACCGCTCCACTCCGTCTTCTGCGGACGTCGGTGCATTCAGCTCTCGGTGCGATCCACGAACTCGCGCTCGAACTGCTGCCAGCCGCCGTCGTCGAGGCTGGCCGCCGCGCCGACAACGGGATGGGCGCCGTCCGCCAATACCACCCCGACCAAACCAGGCGTCGCCCGACCGGCGACAAAGTCGACGAAGCGCTGCGTCTC
>JAIVTZ010000455.1:0-3796 GCA_049188105.1 Deltaproteobacteria bacterium
TTGCGGCAAGAAATTTTCGATGAGGGTGAGTATGCGAACTGTCTCATAGAGTGATTGAGACACTGAGACAATGCGACAGCTTCGGCAGCCCAGCCCGAACGTCATCCCGAGCCCACCAAGACCCTTGCGGGCCGACAATGCGGACGAATAACAGCCTGGACCGGAGAGGGTCGGGAGCCCCGAAGGGGCGTCAGATTCATAGCCTGGGGCGTGAGCCCCAGGTACCGGGCGTGATCAAAGCCTGGAGCCCTGGAGGGGCGACAGATTGCGGCTGCGGCGTAAGCCGCAGTCATCGGATTCCGGCTGTCTGTCGCCGCTTCGCGGCTCTCTTCTTTTTTTGACCAAAGTCCTGGGGCTGACGCCCCAGGCTATGCATATATCGCCGCTTCGCGGCTCCGCACTCCTCACGGCGTGGTTATTTGGAAGCGAGGGAGCGCAGCGACCGAGTGGAGGGATGTGGGGGGCGGTTGTAAGAAGCGCGTTTCCGTTAGCCCCCACCCAGATCCTTCCGCTCAGGATGACAATGTAAGGCGAGGCTCCTCTCGTATCAGAATCTAATGTCATTTCCCGATTTGTCGGCCTGATAGGGCCCCGGATGGCTCGGATTGACGATAACCGATGCACGACGATCGAACGAAAGTGGTGGTTGACAATCGAAGCCACCTCGCTCCAAGATGCGGGCATGAAATATTCGCGACTGTTCGTGGCGGCCGTGACCTGTGCGCTCGTGTGGGGTCTGGCGGGAAACATCCTCGCTGCCGATCCAAGGCCCCCGACCGCCGAGGACAGGTGCGGCGTGTGCGGAATGTTCGTTGCCAAATATCCGAACTGGGTCGCCACCGTGGTTTTCGCGGATGGCTCTCAAGTTTTTTTCGACGGACCGAAGGATCTGTTTCGCTACCTGCTCGACCTCGAAAAATACAGGGCGAAGGATCGAAAGATTTCCGAGGTCTTCGTCACGGATTACTACCGCGTGCGGTTCATCGACGCCAACAACGCGTTTTTCGTCGTCGGAAGCGACGTGATGGGCCCCATGGGAGGCGAGCTCATCCCGCTGGAGAAGCGCGAAGAGGCGGAAACGTTCGCGCAGGATCACGGAGGTCGAGAGATCCTCGAGTTTGATGACATAACGCCGGAAAAGATCCCCAGATGATCTTGATCAAGGCGAGAGTATTTCTCGCGGCCACCGTGATCCAAATGATCGTGCTGGCGGGTCTGTTCACGTGGAGCATGAGCGTTGCGAGAGCACGCACGGCGGAGGAGATTCCCCAGAAACAGGAGCTTGTGCAGCGGCTCGAGCTGACGGACCTGGCGATCTGGACCGAGGCGAGATACACCCGCCATCCGTCCCAGGCCGACTTCTTCGCGCCTTTCCAGGATGGGCCTTCGTCGCTCGAGCACTTCCCCGCCGGTTCGGTGGTCGCGGCGCCCGATCGCTCTTGGGTCGCCGCGGCGGACCGCTGACCGGGGACCAGGGAACAGCAAATGCGCCGCCTCAAGATCCTCGACTACGCGATCTCGTCGCTCTGGCGGAGGCGGTTCAAGAACCTGTCGATCATCGCCGTGTTCACCATCATGATCGCGGTGCTGGCGTCGATCCTCATCCTCACGCACTCCCTTCGAATGGAGGCCAAGAAGATCCTGCGGGACGCACCGGACGTGGTCGTCCAGCGTCTCTCCGGCGGTCGCCACGACCTCATCCCGGTGTCGATGACCGGGGCGATTCGCGAGATCCCCGGGGTGGGGGAGGTGACACCGAGGTACTGGGGCTACTACTTCGACGCGCTGACCGGCGGCAACTACACCCTCATCGGGCTCGAAGGCGGAGGCTCGCCGAGCCTCTCCATGCTCGAGGGCGGGTTGCCGTCCGCGGTCGCCTCCTGCGCCATCGGCTCGGGCGTGGCGAGCGCGCGACAGCTGGAGATCGGCGACGAGCTGGTGCTCATCGACAGCCGAAACGTCGGTGTCACCTTCGATGTCGTCGGCATCTTCGTGTCCGAGTCCGACATTCTGACCAACGACCTCGTGATCTTGTCGAACGACGACCTCATCGAGTTCTTCGGTTTGCCGGAAGGACTGGCGACAGACATATCCGTCCAGGTGTACAACGAAAATGAGGTGCCGAAGGTCGCCGCGAAGATCAAGGGGAGCTTCCCGGAAACCAGGCCCATTACCCGAAGTGAGATCATCCGAACCTACGACGCGGTCTTCTCCTGGCGGGGCGGCATGCTGTTGACCATGTTCTTCGGCGCGCTGCTGGCGTTCTGCATCCTCGCGTGGGACAAGGCCACCGGGATCAGTGCGGAGGAGAAGCGGGAGATCGGGATCCTCAAGGCCATCGGCTGGGGGACCGGGGACGTGCTCGAGCTCAAGTTCTGGGAGGGGATCGTGATCTCGGTGACCTCCCTGCTTCTGGGTCTGATCCTCGCCTTCGTCCACGTATTCGTCTTCGACGCGTCGCTCTTCGCATCGGTCGTCAAGGGCTGGTCGGTTCTCTTCCCCGATTTCCGCGTGACCCCGCACATCGATCTCTACCAGATCTTCGTGCTGGCTTCGCTGACGGTCGTCCCATACGTGGCGAGCACGATCTTCCCGTCGTGGAAGGCCGCGATCGCCGATCCGGAAGAGGTGATGCGGTCGTGAACTCCCCTGATGTCCCCCTGATCTTCACCGAAGAGGCCACCAAGGTCTACAACCCGCGGCGGCCCGACGAGGTGTGTGCGGTCGACAGGGTGACGGTGGCGGTGGCGCGGGGAGAGGTGGTGGCCCTCAAGGGCCCGAGCGGCTCCGGCAAGACGACCCTCCTGAGCCTGATCGGGTGCATGGCTCGGCCGACCTCCGGCCGCATCGTGGTCGACGGCCGCGACGTCGCCAAGCTCTCCGAAGAGGTCCTCACAAAAGTGCGCCGGCGGAAGTTCGGCTTTATCTTCCAGCAGTTCAACCTGATCTCGGACCTGACGGTGCTCGACAACGTCATGCTGCCGCTCTACCCGGTCGACGTCGGGCCGGCCGAGATGCGGCGGCGGGCCGACTCGATCCTGGCCGAGCTCGGGCTGCAGGACAAAAGGGCGAGAAAGGTGCGCAAGCTGTCCGGAGGCGAGCAGCAACGGGTGGCCGTTGCGCGGGCGCTGATCAACGAGCCCGAGATCATCATCGCCGACGAGCCGACGGCGCACCTCGACCAGCAGCTCTCGGACGAGCTCATGCGCATCCTCGAGAACCTCAACCGGGACGGCAAGACCGTCATCATCTCGACCCACGACGCGCTGATCTACAACCACCGGATTGTCGACCGCGTGATCGCCATGAGAGACGGCCGGGTCGATGCCGGCGACTCGACGTGATTCTCCACCCCGGGATCCTCGCGCTCATCGTCGGTTCGAGCATCGTGCTCGTCATGATGTCGTACGCCGGTTGGATCGGGGTGCGGGTCCTCAGGAGGTGGGACTTCGACAGCAGCTCGGCCGAGCAGCTGACGCTCGAGCGCGAGACCTACCTGGGGTCGACCCTGGCGATCTCCGCGCTCGGCTTCCAGATCGTCTCCGCGCTCTTGTTTCTGTTCACCGTCGACGACATCCACGAGCTCTTCGTGGGGGCGATGTGCGCCACGGGGTCTTTGAACGCGAACCCGATCGGTTGGACCGCGCTCGCGGTCAAGGTGCTGGTGCTGATCGTGTCGCCGATCTGGATCGTGATCGACAGCCTCGACCGGCGGGCGGGGGACTTCCCGATCATCAAGATGAAGTTCCTGGCGCTGCTCCTGCTGGTGCCGCTGATGGCGGCCGACCTCGTACTG
>JAIVTZ010000456.1:0-3788 GCA_049188105.1 Deltaproteobacteria bacterium
CGCCTGCCCCACAAAACGTTCCGGAGCCCTTGTGGGGCAGGCGTCTCGCCTGCCGCAGGGGTTGGGTGGGGGTTAGCGGGCCGGAAAATCCGAAATCGAAATTCGAAATCCGAAATCCGAATTTTCTAACGGCCTACGGCCGTCGCGACGCACCGTCCTGAGGGGGTAGCCGCTCGATGAATTGTAAGGACCGGGCCAAATGCCGAGCTGGAGCTCGGCGGTCCCAGGTTCGGACACCCATTCCCGGGAAACCCCTGGGTGGCGTTTCCGTGATTTCGAATTTCGAATTTCGAATTTCGAATTTGCCGACGCGGGGAATGGCCGAGTGGCTTGAGCCATTTGCCCGCGATTGAGCGGAGGAAGTTCAGAATCCGAAACCCCCTTCTCATTCGGTCAACGGGCCCGAACGCGGGCAACACGCTTCAGGACCTTCGGTGGCCCTACACCGCGCCGAAAATTCGAAATTCGAAATTCGAAATTCGAAATCGGTTGCGGCCCGCCACGAAATCGCACTACGCTCTCAATGATGAATATGCCTTCGCTTCCTCCCCTCCTCGTCATTCTCGGGCCGACGGCGTCGGGGAAATCTCGTCTGGGGCTCGAGGTTGCCGAGCTCTTGGACGGGGAGATCGTTTCGGCGGATGCGTTCGCGGTCTATCGGGGGCTCGACATCGGGACCGACACACCGGCGCCCGAAGATCGACGCCGGGTCCGACATCACTTGATCGACGTGGCCGATCCCAGGCTGCGCTTCTCGGCCGGCCAGTTCGCCGACCGGGCGAAGGTCGCGATCGACGATATTAGAAAACGCGGCCGCACCGCGATCGTCGTCGGTGGCAGCCACTTCTACATCCGCGCCCTCCTCGTCGGGCTGTTTCCCGCGCCTCCCCGAGACCCCGAAATCAACGCCCGGCTGGCGGATGAGTGGACGCGTGATCCGGTATCGGTCTTCCGCCGCCTCGAGGAGACCGACCCGGAAGCGGCCGAGAAAATTGACCCCCACGACCGCCAACGGGTGCTCCGCGCCCTCGAGGTGTTCGAAGCAACGGGCGAGCCCCTCTCGAGCCACTGGGAGCGCCATCGGCCGGTGCCGAACTTCGATCCTCTGTTGGCCGCCCCGAGCCGATCACGCTCCGAGCTCTATGCTAGAATCGGCACGCGCGTGGACAACATGTTTGCGTCCGGCATGGTGGAGGAGGTTCGGCGGATCGTGGCCTCCGGAGTTCCCGTCAACGCCCACGCCATGAAGGCGATTGGATATCGCGAGGTGGTCGACATGTTGCAGGGGCGCTGCGATCTCGAGACAGCTATCGAAAACACCAAGCGATCGAGCCGCAGGTTCGCGAAGCGTCAGCTGACGTGGTTGCGGGGCATTCGTGAGGGCGCCGTACATTGGGTGCCGCCGGTGGAAGAAGGTGGGGCTCCGGCGGTGATCGATTTATGGGACCAGCACACCGAGGGAAGAAAAAAATGAACAAGCCTTCGAGCGGTACCATCAACATCCAGGATCCTTTTTTTTATCTGCTTCGCAAGGAGTCGAAGACCGTTCACGTATATCTCATCAGCGGCAAACGGCTTACCGGCGTCATCCGCAGATTCGACCGCTACTCGGTGATGCTCGAAAACCATGGCCAGGAGCAGCTGGTGTACAAGCATGCCATCGCCAGCATCGCCCAGATGAGCCCCTTTCCGGGCAAGACACAGCCGGATGATCCCGAGTAGAATTCTGAGCGGATTGTCCGGTCGCGTTGGAGGCTCAGCCGTCGCGGCGGTCACGATCGGCATCATCGCCTCCATGAGCGGCTGCGCGACCGCACCTCCGGCGACCCCGCCGGCCCGCCTCGACTTCCCTTCGCCGGACACCGGTCCCGGCCGTTCGGCAATCGACAGGCGGGCACAGCGCGATGTCGACGCCGGATGGAACGAGCTGCTCAGAGGTGATGCGGCCGCTGCCCGGAAACGCGCCGCCAAGGCCGGCACAGGCCCGGCCGCCGAGCTGCTCGGGCTCCAGACGACGATCGTCGTCGGCGACGGTGACCCGATCCCCGGCCTCCACAGTTTGACCGACGCCCAGCCGGACTATGCCGCGGCCTGGATCACCCTCTCCGTCGCTGCGGAGAACGCGGACAACGAGGCCCTCGCCCTCGCCGCGGCTGAGCGCGGCGCCGCCCTGTGGTCCGACAAGCGCTGGCAAAACAGGGCGGAGCAGCTCCACCAACGGTGGGTGGATGACCGAGTCGCCTCCGCCCGGCTGCTGTACGAGGCAGAACAACCGGCGGGCGCGCTGGAGACCCTCGACCCTGCCCTCGCCCTCGAACCGGAGAATCGTCCGGCAGTGCTCCTCCAGGCGAGGATCCTCATCGCTCTGGATGAACCCGACCGCGCCGAGGCCGCCCTGGCCTCCCTCCCGAGAGACAACGAGGTCGTGCGCCTGTCCGGGAACATCGCCGAGGCTCGGGGGGACCTCAACGCCGCCATGCGCATCTACGCCTCGCTGCTCGATGATCCGGAAGCCACCCTGCTGGCAATCGGTATCGCCGAGGCCCAGGGCGAGTGGTCGATCGCCATGAACCTCTGGTCGGCCCTGCCGGAGGACAGGCCCGAAAAAGCGCCCGGGCTCAGCAGAGCCAAGCTCCGGTGGCGTCTCTCGGTGATGCCCGATTACGTCCACGAAGCGGTGCGCTCGACCGATCTCGACCGTGAAGGTCTCGCCGTCATCCTCGTGTCATTGGCCCCGAAACTGGAAACACTGCCCGGCGGCCAGGTACCATTGTTGTCAGACATCATGGATTTACCTTCGCAAAGTGAGATCCTCACCGCCGTGCGCCTCCGACTGATCGACAGCGATCAGCTCGATCACCGCTTCGATGCCGACCGCCCGGTCACGACCGGCGAGGTGCACGCCGCGATCAACAGGTTGAGCGAATTGCTCGCCCTCGACAGTCCACATTGGTGCACCAACGGCGACACCAGCCCTTGCACCTCGCTCGACCCGCCGATCTCCGGTGGCCGGGTCGCCGGGATTGTCATCGATCTGGTGGCGCCGGAGGGCACATGACGGAACACGCACCAAAGTTGTTGAAGGATCTCGAGCTCTTCTCGGAGCTCAACCAGCAGGAGCTCGAGGACGTCGCGTCGCTGGCCCAGATCCGAAAGATCCCTACCGACACCACGGTATTTCACGAGGGTGACGACGCCGAGGCGATCTTCGTCGTGGTCAACGGCAGGGTCAAGATCGTCACCACCTCATCGGACGGCAAGGAGTTCATCCTGACCGTCCTCGGCGCCGGCCAGGTCTTCGGCGAGATGGGCCTGCTCGAAACGGCGCCACGGTCGGCTTCGGTCGTCTCAACCACCGACGTCGAGCTGCTCGTCATCAACCGTTCCGATTTCGATCACCTGCTCAAGACCAGCCCCGGCATCTCGCACAAGCTGATGGCCATCCTGTCGCGCCGTCTGCGCAGGGCCAATTCCAAAATGGAGTCCCTCGCCTACATGGATGTCGCCGGCCGTCTGGCCCGATACCTGCTCGACATGGCCCTCGACCATGGACAGCGGCTGGGCAACGGATGGGTCGTCGTCCGCCGTCCGACCCACTCCGACATCGCACATTCCATCGGCACCAGCCGCGAGACCGTCTCCCGCCTGATCAACGAGTTCGAAGAAGGGTTCGGGCTCGTGAATAAGGGGAAGTTCACCTATATCAGGGAGAATCTGCTCGAGTAGCAGGGCGGGGATTTCGAATTTCGAATTTCGAATTTCGAATTTATCGGCGCGAGGAAGGGCGA
>JAIVTZ010000457.1:0-3789 GCA_049188105.1 Deltaproteobacteria bacterium
TCCCCCTCCAACCCGGTCGCGGTCAGTCGAAGATGGGGTTTGGCAACGATCGGCGCATACACGTCGGCCGTGAATCGGAGGCGCAAACTGCGTGCATCAACCGCATCGGTTCTTACGCTGATCGACTTCGAGACCCTTCCGTTCTGAGTCGGCGAGGTCTTGATCCTGGCTGTCAGCCTTCCCGACCCACCTGCCGGGATGACCGAGTCATGCTCGGCCACAGTGCATCCTCAGGAGGGTGTCGCTTGAACGATATGGACGTCGGTCTCTCCGTCGTTACGGAAGACAAAGGAGGCCGAGGCCGTGCGCCCGGCAATCACCTTGCCGATTTCGATACTGTCGTTCTCCACCCAAAAGGACGGTTTTCCATCCTCGATGGCCGAAGTCGGCGTAGCGACTGCCGCCGCAAGGAACACCACCGCGGCCCCGAGCTTTTGGATGTGAGAGGACATTCGATCTCCTTGATCGAGTCAACCGGCGGATGGCTCACGTCCTTCCCGGAGGATCCCAGATCTTCAATTGTATCCCAGGGGTATGAGCGCGGGATGGGGGCGACCTCACCCGGCGATGCGGTACTCGCTGAGCACCATGCCCCGGGTGCCAACGACCAGGCACTCGACGGGGAGGCTGCGCTGGGCCCTGCGGAGGGCCTCCTCGACCAATCCAACCAGGCCGCCGCAGCACGGCACCTCCATGACCATGACCCGCAGACTCTTGATCTCCGCCTCGTCGATCATCGCCACCAGCTTTTGCAGGTAGACTTCCTGGTTCGTGTCGAGTTTGGGGCAGGCAATGGCGAGTGCTTTGCCGGCCAGAAACCGGGTGTGGAAATCGCCGACGGCAAAGGCCACACAATCCGCGGCGAGCAGGACGTCCGCGCCGGCGAAAAAGGGCGCGGTCGGTGGCACCAGGTGGAGCTGCACGGGCCAGTGGCGAAGCTGAGACGCCGGACCTGCGGAGGCTGAACCGATGGATGGGGCGACGGGATTGAAGGCCTGTGCCCGCGAACCTGGACATCCGCCGGCGGCGACCGGAGCCTGCGCCACTACGTTGAGACTCGGGCCCGGCGCCCTGAACGGGCCGACGGTCCGGATCGTCGCCAGGTGGCGCTCCACAGCGGCCTCGTCAAAGGCGTCGGCTTCGCGCTGGATCACCGTGATCGCTCCCTGCGGGCAGTGGCCGAGGCAGGCGCCAAGACCGTCGCAATAGACGTCACTGATCAACCGCGCCTTTCCGTCGATGATAGCGATCGCCCCTTCGGCGCACGCGGTCACGCAATCGCCGCACCCGTCACACAGCGATTCATCGATCTCGATCACCTCGCGTACGGCCATCTCAATCCTCCGGATTGGGCTCGCGCAGCATGGTCAGCAACATCCGGGCGGGCTCGGGAGCGTGCAGGGCGTGCGGGACGCCGGCCGGCATGCGCACGATCTCGCCCGCGCCGACAGCCATCTCGGCGCCGCCGATCGTCACGTCGAGCCTGCCGTCCACGACTTGCACCAGCGCGTCGAATGGCGCCGTGTGCTCGGACAGGCCCTGGCCGCGGTCGAACGCGAACAAGGTCACGTTGCCGCCGCCGGAGCTCGCCAGCACGCGGCTCACGATCGCGCCCTCCGCGACCTCTACCAAATCAGTGAGAATGCTGGCCTGGTCCGAAGCCAGCTCGTCAGTCTTTTTCGCAGCGCTCATCGGGACTCCTCTCGCGGGCGATTCCCGCCTGTCGTAACCATCGTCGCTCAAAGGATCCGATCCGTCCTTGATTCAAGTCAAGAGGGGGATGAGACCTGAGGAGTGAGGAGGTGAGGAGTGAGATGGCCTAACCTCCTAACCTCCTAACCCCTAACAGCTACGTACGCGGGTACACCGCCGCGCCGGGAATAACCCCTACCCTGGCGCCGGGATGTTCGGTTCGCCACCCTTCGACAACCGCGGCGGGGTCGGCTACGGGCTCGAAACCGAGCCTTCTCGCGACCTCGGGATCGAGGTGCGAGAACAGCCGCACCCGGTGGCGGGACGTCTTCTCCACCAGCCGCAGGGTGGTGTGGCCGTACTGGATCCAGTTGCCGGACAGCCGTTCGAGGATTGCCTCCGGCCGCGGTTGATCGACGAACGGTTGCATCTCCTCCGACCCGAGACCTCCGTCGAGCGCGGCGGCATAGAGTATCTCTCCGCCCGGCGCCAGGAACCGGCAGGCCGCATCGAGCGACTTGTGGGCCTGGATCAGGCTCGTATCGCCAGGGGCCCCGCCGCCACCGGCAACCATCAGGTCGAAGGGAGGGCCCGGCGACATCTCGAACCACGACCGCACCCGCTCGACGGCGGCGCGGTAGGCCGCGCGCCACGACCCGGCCACGGTCCACGCGACCCCGCCCTCCCGTCCCTCGACCAGGCATATGGCGCAGTCCGGCGGACGCAGGTCGGCCGCGCGCATGATCTCCTCCGCGACCGGGTTTCCCTCGAGCACTCCGGGCTCGCAGCCCGGGTGGCGTTCGAATCCGCCGCCGAGGGTGCGCAACACCAGGGCGTGGTTGGCCTGGATCTCCTCGTAGCCGCCGACGCCAGGGAAGACCATTTTCGGCCCGCCCCCGAACCCGGCGAAGTAGTGATGGCGCACCGAGCCGACGGTGACGAGGAGCTCGGCCTCGACGGCGGCCCGGTGCAGCCGCAGCGGGATCCCCTCGCGCAGCTCGCCGACAGCCACGAGATCGTCCGTGGCGCGGCTGTCGTGTTCGAGCACCCGGACACCTTCGGAAACCGCGCCGAGGAGGCGCCCGATTCTCTCCTCCCCCACCGCGGGATGGGTGCCGTTGGCAACGATGACCGTGATCGAGGCGCCCTCGATGCCGGCCCGCCGCAATCGTTCGAGAATAACGGGCAAGACCTTCGGCAGGTGCGCGTTGCGGGTCGCGTCGGGCACGATCACCGTCACGCTGCGCCGGCCGGACGCGAGCTCGACGAGCGGCAGACCGTCGAGGGGCTCGTCCAGAGCCGTTCCAACCAATCCGGAGAGGTCGCCACGGCCGGGAGGCGCGCTCGGGGTCAGCGCACGCACCTTCATCCCGCGCAGGTCGAGGGTCACGCGGTCATCGCCAAACGGGAGTTTGACAATCATGGGGGCACAATAGCATCCTGATCGAGATGAAACCGGCCACTCCACCGGAGGAGATTGCCGCCGACGATCGGCGCTTTCTGCTCGAGCTCGCGCGAGCCACCATCGATGCCCGCCTCTCGAAACGTCCCCTCCCCTCCCCCACACCCGATTCGGCGCTTCTGCTCGAGACCCGGGGTGCGTTCGTCACCCTCAAGATCGAAGGCCGGTTGCGCGGCTGCATCGGTCACGTGATCGGCGTGGCGCCACTGTGGCGGGCGGTGCGGGACAACGCCGTCGCCGCCGCGTTCGAGGACCCCCGCTTCCCACCCCTCACTCCCGACGAGCTCCAGCAGGTGGGGATCGAGATCTCCGTCCTCACGCCGCTTGTTCGATCCTCGGCGAAGGAGGTGGTTGTCGGTCGCCACGGCATTCTGGTCGAGAGGGGCGCCGCCCGCGGCCTCCTCCTGCCGCAGGTCGCGGACGAGTACGGCTGGGATCGGGAGACCTTCCTCGACCACACCTGCCGCAAGGCCGGACTCGAACCCGGCTGCTGGCGGCAACCGGACACCACCATCTCCACATTCTCGGCAGAGGTCTTCGGCGAAAAAGGCAGAGGTAAGAGTTGAGAGTTGAGAGTTGAGAGTTTAGAGTTGAGAGTTATCCCCCACCCGCCTGTAGCCCCATTGCAGGGATTG
>JAIVTZ010000458.1:0-3781 GCA_049188105.1 Deltaproteobacteria bacterium
GTGGGGATTGCGAGCCAGTCCAGAGCCTCCTTGGCATCGTGGGTACTCCCCAGGGCCGGCGCCGTGAGCGCCGCGAACATCCAGAAGGAGGAGTAGCCGAGTGCGCCGATCCCGATGGCGCCGGAAACCACCCGGCGAATCATCACCGAGGCGCGTGTCCCGCCGAGCACGAAGATCAGGGCGAGGGCGGCGGTGCCGAGACCGTTGGCGTGAAGGTGGGCGCGTTTCATATAGGTCCACGACTTGCCGGTGATCTTTGTCATCGCGGCCTCGTCGCTCTGATACACGGTGTCCTTGACCGCCATTGCGGAGGCCTCGAGAGTCCCTTTGATGTTGTCCTCGAAGGCCCCGAAGGCCCCGCCGAGACTGAAGCCGTACAGCAAGGTGAGCAGGGCGAGCAATATCCCGATCCTGAGATGAGAGAGATCAATAGTCATCAGCGTGCCTCCGTAAGTCAGCGGAAATCGAAAATCCAGCATCCGGCTTCGCCCTTCGCGCTACGCCGTGACAAGTCCAGCATCGAGCATCGAGCACCCCGCCAATCAGTGAATCACCCAGTTGCTTCGCTGTTCGAGCTTCGGCTCCTCTCCGTCGCCGACCTGCACGATGTAGCAGCCCTTGGAGGCGTAGCGCTGGCCGGGACCGAAGCTCAGCCGCGGGTAGACCGCGATCGCGTAGTACTGGTCGCGCATCATGTCCACGATGTCGAAGAAATAGTCGCGGTAGAAGTCGTCCCGCATCATCTTGACCATCGGCGCCAGGGTCCAACCGAGGAAGTACATCTTGGCCTGGATCTCGAAGTTGGTGATCGGCAGCTTCTTGGCCTGCAGCCAGCGCTCGGTCGCCATGCGGGATCGTTCCTCGTCCTCGGGAAACGAGTCCGCCTTGGTCAGGAAGGTGAATTCCCGGACCGCCTCCGGGAGGGAGAGAGCCGCCTCGCCCAGCATGCTCGAGGAAGCGAAGACCATCGGCGGTCGAGGCTCGGTTGCGGCGAGCTCCCCGATCGACGCCAGGTCGTCGGGGCCCAGCCAGAGGACGAGCACCGCTCCCCCGTGTTGGTCGACCAGCGTTCTCCAAAAGGCCCGATCGATCTTGGCGCCGGCGGCGAGCTCGAGATCCTCGGCGGCCGGCAGACCCATCTTGCCCCTGGTCACGGCGAATCCCTCGGCCAACGCTCGGCCCCGGGGCTCGCCCCGATACACCTGGACCACGGCCGCGTCTCGTGGAATCTCGTCGGCCCGGCGCAGGAAGCGCGCGGCGGCCTCACCCTCCTGGTACTAGCCCTTGGAGAAGTAGAGCGTGTACCAGTCGGAGTCAGCGATCACCGGGAAGTCGGTGATCGGAAGCAGGCTCGGAATCCGGTTGCGCTCGCAGAACTCGTGGATCGGCGCCCACTCGCCGTTTGTGATGCCGCCGAGGAGGGCGAAGACGGGCTCCTTCCGGTAATAGGCATCCAGCTGTTGGGGCCAGGTGTCGGCGGCGCCCTCCAGCTCCCACACCGACAGCGCGTACCTGCGGTATGGCGCGAACTTCTCCTCCTTGTAGAACGGCCCACTCTTTGCCCTTCGCTCGTCGGGACGGGACTGGCTGTTGTGGTCGCGGACGTGGGCCTCGAGGGGGCCGAGCATCGCCTTCCGATCGACCTCGTTGACGCCCGGGCCGATCACCGTCGCAAAGCGGATCGTGGTGTCGTCGACCCCGGGAGACCACACGGCGGAGAGGTTCTTGAGGTAGTAGACGAGGATGTCCAGGTCGGTGCCGCCGACCAGGTAGCGCGGCATGACGTAGTTGAGGACCCGGTCGTTGGGGTCCTTTCCACGCCGAATCGCTCGCGCGAGGCTCTCGTCGGTGTAGGCGGGACGGAAGGGCGGCGGGTCGAGCCGCGACGGCACCCGGGCCTGTGATTCCGCTTTCATCTCCGCCCCCTGCAGGGGCTTGTACAGCCACGAACCGCACGTCGGCTGGGTGATCACGGTGCCTTCGGTGGAACCCATGCCGCTGCGCACGTGGCAGCTCTCGCAGCTGAACATGGTGCCCTCCACCTCGATGTCCAGTTGGACGAAGGCGCGCATCGGCTCACCGTTGGGGAGGAGCCCATCGCGGTACATCCGCTCGCCGAGCTCGAGGGCCTCCGCCCTGGTCAGGCCCTCGATCGGAGATTTCTCCTCCTCCGCCGCCGTGCCGACGCCGACAGCCACCACCCCGGCCATGAGCAGGAACGCCAGCGAGAATCGCACCCACCGACCAGACGAACGCTCAATCGTTATCATGGCGCTCTCCTTCCTCGTCCTCGTCGCCCAAGGCGAGCTCGAGCTCTTCCATCAGATCCCTGCTGCCCGCAAAACCGTCGATCCTGACCCATTTATCCCGGCCCGGCCCATGAACAAAGGTCAATGGCCGGTGCGACATCTTGTCGGCCACGAAGGAGTCGAAGGCACGCATCACCAGGTCAATGTCCTCTCGGGTCCCGGTAAAGAAGTCCCATCCGGATTTGCCGCCGTACCGATCGAGGTACTTGCGCAGCTCCTCGGGCCCGTCGTGCTCGGGATCGATGGTGATGGAGACCAGCAGCACCTCCCTGCGGTCGTCTCCGAGCTTGCGCTGCATGCTGACGAACCCCGCCGACAGGACGGGACAGATGGTTGTGCAGGTCGCGAAGATGAACTCCACGAAGACCGGTTTGTCTCCGAGCAGCTCATGCCTGAAATCGACCTCGCGACCGTACTGGTCGATGAGGGTCACGTCGGGCAACTCGATCGCGACCTCCGTGCGGGTGAAACGCGGCGCGTCAGCGGGGGACCCGAGGACCGCAACCATCATCAGCATGGCGCACACAGCGCAGGCCACCGCTCGCATCTCGAATCTCATCTTCATTTTCCTCCCGCTCCCCTGCCGGGGCGCCTCGTTCCCAAACGTCCGTCTCAATACCCTATCATCGTCAGCGACCCGAATATCACCTTCCACGACGCGACGCACACGAACGCCAGCATGGACACCACACCGAGCGTCAACCACCTGACCTCGGCGTCGGCTATGAGATCGGCGAGGCTCGGCAATCGGCGCAGCGGCTGCAACAGCCCCGGCAGCAACCCGAAGAACACGGCGGCAAAGAGGAAGAAATAGATGGGATAGCCGATGAAGGAGTACTGCCCCTGGAGCATGTCGAAGGGACAGTGGTGGGTCGGCAGCTCGTACACATAGAGCGACAGGAAGGAGACGATCGCCGCCAGCGACACCACCAGGATCAGCAGCGAAAGCCCTGCGAGGAGATACCTCAGCAGGCTCGAAAGGCTCACCAGGCACGCCAGCCCGGTCGCCAGGAATAACGCCGCCACGAGGTAGAAGGCGATCAGCATGGGCCGCACCGGCAGGCTCGCCACCTCGCTCGCCAGCGTCGAGCCCGATTCGTTGAAGAGGGCGCCGCAACAGGAGGTGATGATCTGGGGGTCGAGACCGGTGAAGTACCGAATCTGCAGTACGAGGTCGGCCGCCATCAGCGGCACCAGCAGCAGCAGCGCCAGGAACTTCATCTTGATGATCGGGAAGTTCCCCGCCCGGCGATCGAGGCTGTCGACGACGATCCAGATCGGCGACACGATCAGCACCAGCACCTTGACCGCGAGCGCGGTCCAACCGATCGGGTTCGCGTTCAATGATCCGGTGGCGCACATCGCCCCCACGAAGAGCTCGTGGATGTCGTCGACCGTAAAGAGAAACAGCAGCGCGGAGACGATTTGGAAGCCGAGCGCGGAGATCGCCAGGATCGACCCCAGGTAGGTCT
>JAIVTZ010000459.1:0-3779 GCA_049188105.1 Deltaproteobacteria bacterium
CGCCGTAGGCGCACGAGTCGCGGCCTAGCCCGCACTTCTCGGTCAGTTTTGAGTTTTGAGTTTTAAGTTTTGAGTTACTCGCGCCCTTCCGGCTTCCGGCTCCGTTAGTAGCTTCGCCGCGACAAGGTCGGGCACGGTGGCCCACCCCCAACCGGCTTGAAACCTCTACTCGAAGTCCCCAAAGTCAGCGGGCCGCAGGCACGCCGGCGAGCGACCGTGGCCGCGGGCCCTGCCCGCGGACGGCGGGCGGGCATCACATGGGATAGATGCCGTCGTCGCGGGTCGGTGGGGCGGCGCCGAATCCACCGCCGCCCTCGTCACCCATCTCTTCCTCGAGGGCATCGCCGAGGTCCTCCTCGATTTGCTCCGGATCCTCGCCGGCCTCGAGCCGGCGGATCATCTCCTCCATCGCCGGGGTCACGGGCTCGCCGGCAATCTCGGTCATTTTCCGCACCGCAGCCGCCATCGCCCGCGGGTCATTTTCGTCCATATTCTCGAACTCGGCGGCAAAGCGCATCATCTCCCTCTCGACGCGAGGGTCATCGAAATCACCGTTGTCGTCACCATCGCCGGTCGCTGTTTTCGCGGATGCGGCCACACCGAAGCGGGAAGGCACGCGATGAAGATCTGTGGCGCCGCACTTGGGGCAGGTGGGAACCTTTTCCGTCGTCACCTTGAACGAGTGAAAGCTGAAAATCCGGTTGCACGCCTCACAGAGGAACTCGTAGATCGGCATTATGCCCCCTCTTCTCCGCCGACCGCACCCCAGTAATCGACCCGGTAGCCATCGAGCCCGGCCTCGACAAGGTATCGAGAATCGACGCGCATCGCGAGCTCGACCGACTCATCGTCGAACCGCCGCGCCAACTGGTGGGGCAAACCCACCGCCCGCCGTACCAGCTCCGCCTCATCCAACGGCACCCGGAGGATCGCGACATCGGGCGCCGACAGCAGGGTCGTTCGGATGGCGGACTTGAGGTCCGCGATCGCCTCACCGGTCAGCGCCGACACGGCCACCGACCCTCTCCGGCGCAGATCGGATCCCGTGTGACCCGAGCCGAGGAGATCGATCTTGTTGCGTACCACCAGCGTGCGCTCGCGCTCCACTCCGAGCCCGTCGAGCACCTCCCGCCCGACTCGCAGATGCTCCTCCGAGCTCGGGTGGGATGCATCGACGACGTGCAGGACGAGGTCGGCAACCGTTGCTTCCTCGAGGGTGGAACGGAAGGGCGCCACCAGATCGTGCGGCAGCTTGCGAATGAAACCCACCGTGTCGGTGAGGACGGCGATCAGATCCTCACCCAACGCCACCCGGCGGGCCCGCGGATCGAGGGTGGCGAATAGCTTGTCTTCGACCAGCACCTCCGCCCTGGTGAGGCGACGGAACAGCGACGACTTGCCGGCGTTGGTGTAGCCGACAATGGCCACGGTCGGGAGATCGCCCCGTCGATCGCGGCGCACCCGCCGGTCGCGCTCGATCACCGCCAGCTTGCCCCGAAGCTGCGCCATGCGCCGCTTGATGAGCCGCCGGTCGATTTCGAGCTGTGTCTCACCCACGCCCCGGGTGCCGATGCCACCCGCCTGGCGGGAGAGGTGGCGCCATCTCCGGGTCAGCCGAGGCAGCAAGTAACTCAGCTGCGCCAACTCGACCTGGGTCTGGGTTTCTCGGCTCCGCGCATTCTGCGCGAAGATGTCGAGGATGACCGCGGCGCGGTCGAGGACCTTGACCGAGTCTGGAAGCTCGCGCTCGATGTTCCGCACCTGCGAGGCCGTGAGGTCCTCGTCGAAAACCAGCGAGTCGATGTCTTCGTCCTCGCATCGCTCTGCCAGATGTCGCAGGAAACCCCGACCGACAAGCGTCGCCGGCTCTGGTTTCAGCCGCTCCTGCACGCCGCGGCCGACAACCACGGCGCCCGCGGTGTCAACCAGGCGCTCGAGCTCGTCGAGGTGTTCCTCGACCACTGGGCGCGGCAGACCGGGCAGGATCAGCCCGGCGAGAAACGTCCGTTCGCGCCGGTCACCTTCAGATTCGTACATGGTAGTCGGGGCCATGGATTACGGAAGGTCCTCCTGGTGTAGACGGAGAAGGACCTTTTCACACGCCGCCAGGGTCTCTTCCACATCCTTCGCGCCGTGGGTGCTGGAGACGAAGGCGGCCCGACCGGGCTCGTGCGGCAGGAGGACCCCCTCGGCCCGCAGCGACGCGGCGAACCGCCGGTAGGCATCCCCATCGGAGGCATCGAAGCTCTTCCGGTCCACCACCGGCTTGTCGGACATGTAGAGGGCGAAGACCGAACCCACGCGGTTGACGACCATCGGTCGGGAGAACCTCTCCGACAACCCGAGCAGACCCTGGACGAGCTGGTCGGTGCGTTTTTCGAGGTGCTCGTAGACCGCGTCATTCTTGAGAATAGAGAGTATGGACTCCGCCGCCGCCAGGGAAACGGGGTCCGGCGTCGACATCGGATCGTCTCCATCGGGCGGCTCCTGGGGGTCTCGGAACGCCACCACACCCATCGGGAATCCGGCGCCCAATGTGGCGCCATACACCGCCACATTCGGCGTGATTCCGGCGCATGCGGCGGCGCCGCCGCGGTGCACGCGGAATCCCGAGACCCGCTCGTCCAGAATCACCAGCACGTCGTTGTCGCGACACGCATCGACGATCTCTTCGAGCGCACCATCCGGCGGCGGAACGACCCCGAACCGACCCATCAGCGGGTCGAGGATCAGACCCGCAATTTTGGTGCTGCCGCTGGTAACTGCCGCGATAATCTTCGCCACATCCCATCCGCGAACCGCGCGGATCGGGTTCGCGGGATCGGTGGCGAGCTCAGCCGGAGCGCCCACTCGCAGCGGGGCGCCGCCGTCCAGAACCAGGATTCGACTCTTGCCTGTTTTCAGGCGCGCCCAGCGCAGCACATGACGAAATGCCTCGTCCTGGCTACGGCAGAACCACCAACTCTCGACCCAGGGCAGGAACTGCCCGAGCGTCTCGGCCAGCTCCACCTCCTGCGGCACATGAAAGCCTTCCGGGATGCCGGCCGCCAGCACCTTGCGCACCGCATCGAGGATGAACTGATTGGCAAAGCCTACGATGGCGGAACCGCCGGCGCCTATATAGTCGATGTATCCGACGAGATCGACGTCGAAGACCCGCGGACCCTCAGCCTTTTGGGCTACGAGAATGCGGTCGCCCCCCGTGCGAAGGACCGGTACCGTGCCCGCCTTTTCGATCAGTTCATCGTGTCGTCGACCCATCCTGATCAGTAGTCCTTCTCATCCTGGTCGCCGTCTCCCCAGAAAAAGAAACCTCGACACCGGGCGGAGCAGAATGTGCGTCCGAAGTCGAGCTTGGAGCAGAATACACAGTAGCTGGCCTTGCAGATCGCGCATGATTCCAGCTCGCTTTCCCGCACCCGGATGCCGCACAGCGGGCAGGGCTTCAACTCCTCTTCAGGGGCTTCAATCGCCATCAGGACGAGTATATCGCGATTGTGGTCGCCACAGTAGACACCCGACGAGAAGTACGGGTATAGTTCTCGATCGGGCGGTGTAGCTCAGGGGTAGAGCAGGGGTCTCATAAGCCCTGTGTCGGTGGTTCAAGTCCACCCACCGCCACCAGTTCGAAGGTATTAGCTGTTAGCAATTAGGTATTAGCCCATCACAGGCTATTGCCGACCCGGTCGCCCAATGCCCCGCCTGATGACCCCCCTCACCAGTAAGCGACCGCAGATCATCACCAAAGCCTCATGGTGAATTGTGCGATGAGCTAATTG
>JAIVTZ010000460.1:0-3779 GCA_049188105.1 Deltaproteobacteria bacterium
CGTATTACCGGCGCCGCGCCCAAGGCGGCGCCGGCCTCATCATCCTCGAGCCCCTCTTCGTCGACCCAATCGGCCGGGAGCACCCGCGCCAGCTCGGCGCCAACACGGACGGAAATATCCCGGGCCTGAAGCGGATCGTGGAGGCGGTCCACGCCGAGGGTTCTCTTGTCTTCGCCCATCTCAACCACGCCGGGCGCGCCGCCAACCCGAAGGTCATCGGCGGCCCGCCGGAGGCGCCCTCGGCGGTGCCATGTCCAACCTCCGGCGCCACCCCCGAGCCGATGTCGGCCGAACGGATCCAGGAGGTGCTCGACGCCTACGCCGAAGCCGCGCGCCGCGCGCGCGAGGCGGGCTTTGACGGCGTCGAGCTCCAGCTCGGCCTCGGCTATCTCCCGGCCCAGTTCCTGTCGCCGCGCACCAACTCGCGGACTGACGAGTGGGGCGGCGAGGAGGGTCGGTGGCGGTTCGCCGACGAGGTGGTTGCGGCCGTCCGTGGGGCCATCGGACCCGAGCTTGCGCTTTCGGCGCGTATCTCCGCCGATGAGAAGGTGGAGGGCGGCCTCGACGTTGACGACGCCATTGCACTGGGCTTGCGATTCGAAGGCTCGCAGGTCGACATCCTGCACGTGGTCACCGGCTCGGCGTGCGACAGCCCGCCCTGGTACTACCAGCACATGGCCCTGCCCGGCGGGGTCAACGAAATGCTCGCCTCGCAGCTCCGCGCAGCGGTTGCGACGCCGGTGATGGTGGCAGGTCGGCTCGGCGAGCCCGACCGCATCCGGACGGTCATCGACGACGGCATGGCCGACGTTGTCGCACTCGGACGGCCCCTCCTCGCCGACCCCGACCTGCCTCTGAAAATGCGTGAGGGTCGCGAGGACGAGATCATGGGTTGCGGCTCCTGCCTCCAAGGCTGTCTGGCCAAGGTCAAGGCCGGCGGGCCGGTGAGCTGTCTCATCAACCCCGAACTCGGTCATGAAGGCGCCCCGATCTCCCAGCCGCCGGCCTTCGCCGAGCCGCTGGTGGTCGTTGGCGGCGGCCCGGCCGGTCTGGAGGCGGCGCTCGTCGCCCACCGGGCGGGTTTCCAGGTCACCCTCTTCGAGCGGCAATCCACGCTCGGCGGACAGTTCGCACTCGCCGGTCTCACCACCGGCAAGGAAGCCATGGAGCGGCCGTTCCGCTCGCTCGTCCATGCCGTCGAGTCCACAGACATCGAGGTCCGAACAGGCGTCGAACCCAAAGTCGAGGATATTGCCGATCTCCAACCTGCGAAGGTCATCATCGCCACCGGATCAAGACCGATCATTCCCCCCATCCCCGGTCTCGAGGATCCCCTCACAGCCGAGGAGGTGCTCACCGGCCGCCGCGAAACGGGTCCGCGAATCCTGATCCTCGGCGGTGGTCTGGTCGGTATCGAAATGGCGGAGGTTCAAGCCGGCAACGGTCATGAGGTGGTGGTGGTCGAGCTGCTCGAAGACATCGCCCGCGACATGGAGGCAATCACCCGCAAGATGACCCTCAAGCGTCTGCAATCGTTGCCGGTGGAGATTCACATGCAGACCCGTCTTCTCAGTCTCGAGGGTGGGGAGGCTCACATTCGCGACGAATCCACCGGCGAGGAGCGGTCCCTGGGACGCTTCGACTCGGTCATCGTGGCGGTGGGCCACCGCTCGCATGACCCGCTCTCCGAATCGCTGCGCGAAGCAGGACTCGAGGTCGAGGTGGTGGGTGACGCACGGACGCCCGGCCAGGTCTGGGACGCCACCCAGGACGGCCGCGCCGCGATCACGGCAGTTCTCAACGCCGACGGAGGCGGGGCGTGATACTGGTCGGATAAAAGGGAGGGAAGCCATGGAGGTTCGGGAGCTGGTAGCGCAGTTCGAGGAACGAGCCATCATCGCGCTCGACGGAGAGGCGCTCCCCGTGCTTCTCGAGGCAGCCGATGTCATTCGCGCCGACGACACCTGTGTCGCCGGCTGGATCAGGATTCTCCGCATCAACGACCACTTCGCCGTCCAGGAGCAGACACCGGACGGCGAGGTCCTCGTGCGGAGGCTGATTTCTCGAGAGGCCGCGGAGCGTTTCGTCGAGGACCGGCTGAACGATTACGAGCGCATGTGGGATGGGTGCGGCTGCAAGATCGACTACCACAACTGAGAGAACCTATGGTGGTCTGGTCCATCCTCGGCAAGACCCTGACCATTACCTCGTTTGTCACCGTGATGATGGTCTTGGTGGAGTACGCGAACGTGCTCTCCGTCGACCGGCTGCGGTCTGCCCTGTGCGGTTCGCGCTGGGCCCAGTACGTCGTGGCGGCCGCTCTCGGCGCCACCCCGGGCTGTCTCGGCGCTTTTGTGGTGGTTGCCCTCTTCATTCACCGCAGCGTGAGGCTCGGCGCCGTCGTCGCCTGCATGATCGCCACCAGCGGGGACGAGGCCTTCGTCATGCTGGCAGCGTTTCCCCGCACCGCATTGCTCCTGACCCTCGCTCTGTTCCTGATCGGGGTTCTCGCCGGCATTCTCACCGACGTCTTCAGCGACTCGGCCTCGCCAGACCGGGGATGTGCCGACATGGTCGTTCACGACAGTGCGCCCTCGTGCCGGTGCTTCGACCCGGCCACAATCCTCTTCGAGCTGCGGCAGCCGTCGGCGGCTCGCGGCACCCTGGTGGTTGGCACCGTCCTGTTCGTCCTGGCCGTCCTTTCCGGGACGGTCGGCCCGGCCGAGTGGAACTGGATTCGGGTGACGTTTCTCGGAGTGGGCCTTTTTTCTTTGTTCGTGGTTGCGACGGTCCCGGAGCACTTCATCGCCGAGCACCTGTGGCATCACATCGTGGTGCAACACGCACCCAGGATCTTCCTTTGGACATTTGCGTCAATGACCCTGATCGCGGTGTTGGATGCGTCCATCAACGCCGAGGCTTTTCTGCGAAACAACCCATGGCTGGCGCTCGTTGGGGCGGCTGGCCTCGGATTGGTGCCGGAGTCCGGACCGCACCTGCTCGTGGTCATGCTTTACGCAGCGGGGAGCGTCCCAGTGAGCGCCCTTATCGCGAGCTCCATCGTGCAGGACGGTCACGGAATGCTACCGCTCCTCGCACACTCGTGGCGGGACTTCATCAAGGTGAAGGCGATCAACCTCGTGGCGGGTATCCTCGTCGGAGGAGCCCTTATGATGGCAGGATGGTGAGGGCGATGAGAATCGATGGTGCGATTGTGAATAGACACCGTTCGCCGAGGGCGAGGTGGCGGCGGTCCGCCAAAGGGAGGTCTTCGGCGTGTTCAAACAGATGCGAGGCTCGTCAGCGCCACTCGCGACCAGTCTCTCACAGGCCCGCGTCGGGCCCACTGGGCTCAACATGACTGAAAAACCCTCCGATCAGGAAATGAGGTGATCCTATGAGATATATCGTCGCGACCGACGGCTCGTATGCCAGCCACAAGGCCGCTCGCTTCCTCGTTCAGCATTCCTGCCCCGGGCCCGAGGACGAGATTTTCGTCATCTACGTTTTCCCGCTCCCTTCCGACCCGGAGTGCTACGAAGGCGTGGTGTCCCTGCCGACCGAAGCCAGTGACGATCGCGTCGCCAAGGTCGCAGGGTCGATCCTCGCAAAGACCCTGGAGGTCCTGGCCGAAGTGGAAAGCCAGGTGAATGAGGTGGTTCTGGTGGGCAACCCGGCCATGGAGATCGTCGAGTTCGCCATGAATCTGGGCGTGGATCTCATCGTCGCCGGGACTCGGGGGCGCTCGCCGGCAAAGGAGGTCTATCTGGGCAGCGTTT
>JAIVTZ010000461.1:0-3761 GCA_049188105.1 Deltaproteobacteria bacterium
TGAGACGGTCCATCGTCAACAGCTCCGATTGATAGCCCAGATCCCACGAGTGGCGCGCACCGAGGAGGACGGCGATCCGCCGCTCACCGGCTTCGTGGAGCATGGTCCGGAGCATGCTCATATAGGGCGCGAGACCCGTGCCGGTGGCAACCAGCAGCAGATGAGCGTCGGCAGGTGCGTCGTCGAGGGTGAAGCTGCCGGTGATCTTCGGGCCGAGCCACAGCCGGTCGCCGGGGCCGAGCGCAAACAGCCGTGGCGTGAGCGCTCCCGAGTGAACGAGCGTGATGTAAAACTCGATGTACTCGCGCGTGGCGGACGACGAGGCGATCGAGTAGGCGCGCCGGATCAGCTTTCCCGGCTTCGGCGCCTCCTCCTCGTCGTCTGAGTTCTCACACCGTGGCGCCTCGGGCGGCAGGCCCAGGACCGCGAACTGGCCCGGGCTGAACTCGGGCAGCCGCCAGCCGTCCGGCGCCACCCTGATGACCATCAGACCCGGCGCCACCTCGAACCGTTGTTGAACCACCGCGTTGAGATCTGTTTTCGCAGCCATGATCCTCCGTTCGCATCGAGGCTTTCCCAAAGAGGGTACACTGCCCCGCGATGCCTGGAATCGAAACCGTCTTCGCCTCGGTGCCCCAGTTTCTCCTGGTGTGCGCGGTGCTAGCCGCAGCGGAGGCAGTGTACGTCCTTCTTGGCTTCGGGGCGGGTCTGATCGCGGTCGGCTTCCTCGCCCTGCTTCTGCCCGAACTTCGCGACGCGGTCGTGCTCCTGCTCCTCGTCAACCTTCCGGCTGAGCTGTATGTGGTCCGTACCTCGTGGTCCAGGATCTCCTGGCGCGGGGTCGTGGTTCTCTTTGCCGGTGTCGCGATCGGCATTCCGATCGGCGCCTGGCTCTTGCGCTGGGGCGATCCGCGCTTTCTGCTCACCGCACTCGGGGTTTTCCTGGTCGTTGTGGGGGCGATCTTCATTTTCTCTCCGAAGCCGCGCCTACGAGAACACCACCCATTGGTGGCACCGCCGGTAGGACTGCTCTCCGGCCTCCTCACCGGCCTCTTCGGCACCGGCGGGCCGCCTCTCATTCTCTACTACCAGCTTTCCGGCACCAACAAGACCGCCTTCCGGGGAAACCTCATGGCCATCTTCCTGCTCATGACAATGGTTCGGGTCCCCTCGTACGCCGCCTTCGGTCTCATCACCGCGCCGCGTCTTTGGTCGGCGCTGGCGGTGATGCCGGCGGTCCTCCTCGGCGCTTTCCTCGGCAATCGCATCCACCTTGGACTCGAGGAAGACACGTTCCGCCGGCTGGTCAGCGTGGCATTGTTGGTGATTGGATTGTTGTTGCTGGTGCCGGGGGTTCGTTAGAACATTTGAACGTTTACGGAGTGGCCCTCTTCGTGAAGTGCGTCGCAAGCGCGTTCGAGGTCGTGTGAGCGCACGAGCAGGTAGTCGGTGTCGAAGGTGGAGACGACAAAGATCGGAATCTCGGCCCGCGCCAACGGCGCGCTGAGCGCGGCGAGAACACCGGTGAGCTCAAAGGGCAGGGGGCCCTCCACTCGCAGACAGCGCCAGCCGGCCTCGGCGGTCACTCCCGCGGGGACGGCGGACGACGGTGACACGACCGACAGCTCGTCATCGGTGCGGGTGATGGAGAGGAAACCGCCCGCCTCCACCTCCGGCGGCGGTGCATCGGCATCGAGACGCCACACGGAATACTCACCCTCGAGAACCGTCAATCTCAGGGGTATCACTCAAGCGGCCCCGGCTCCGGGATCTCGAGCTTGACGCCTGTGCTCAGGAAGTGGTTGAGCTCCTTTTCCCAGGCCTCCATAAAGCCGCGGAAGTGGGTCTCGGTGAACTCCTCGAGGGCGCGGTCGCCGTGCTCACTGAGCGCGGTGTAGGCGTAAGTTATCTTCGAGGTACATCCGTTATCGCCCTCGGGGGCAAGCGCAATGGAAATCTTGCCGACCACAACGCCGGGGATGATCTTGATGATCTCGAGACAAAACGCCTCCGGGTCGTGGACGGTCATCAACCACAGCGCGTCCTCCGGGATGCCGGGAGTGATGAACACACAGTCGGGTTCGGCGACCCCCGAGTCCGAGAGCACCAATCGCGGCCTCCAGTCGTTGACCCACTCGGTCTCGCGAACCGGACAGAGCAAGGGGAACACCTCCCCCGGCGGAGCGCCGAGATGCTGCGTAAAGTTCCGGCTGACTCGATTCGGTTTTTCGACCCGCATGACGCCCTCCTCTGGCGAATCTTTTTTTACCGGCGCAACTGCTCCTTGGGAAAGGGTACACGGTCACGTCTCACTTTGGCAGGTCTGAGGTCGCGACGCGGCGGTCAGCGGCTGGCGGTCAAAAGCGGAGTTCGTGAAGCGGGTTCAAGAGCTGAAGCGATCATCCGAATCGACGTTTCGGTCCTTGACGCCCTCCAACCAACCCTCGCGCACTTCGGTGCGATGGTCGAACTCGGGGACGTAGGGCTTGATGTCGAGGAGCGGCGTCCCGTCGAGGATGTCGAGGTCCTGCACCGCGATCCGGTTGCCTTCGATCCCCAGCAGACGGACCACCGAAAGGCCGATGGCGTTCGGCCGTCGCGGAGCGCGGGTCGCGAAGAGGCCGCGCTTCTGTGTGTCGAGGAACGGCGTCACGCGGAGGTCAAAACCGTGCGATTGGTGGAAATGGTAAATCAGCACCACGTGCGAAAAACCGTCGAGGTCGGCGAGGCCGTCGGCGTACTCCGGCGCAACCTCCACGGTCCCGCGCACGCCCCGGCCTCGCGAGGGCTGGATCGGCATGCCCTCTCTCTGTTTGAACGGGGTGTGAATGAGGCCGATGGGCCGATACTCGATCATCATTTCTTCTTCTGGCCTTTCATGACACGGTGAATCCTCTCGGATCCATTTCGAGATCGAGGGCCGCAAAGCCCTGGGCCTCGGCGCGGACCGCCATCTCCTGCAACCGATCCGAATCGATGGCGAAGGCGATGCCGAGGTCGCCGCCGCCGGCGCCGCTCGGCTTGTAGCGAACACCGCTCTCCACCGCCAGCCGGCGCAGCCGCCTATGCTCTTGTGACAGGATGGGCATCTCGATCTCGCGGCCGAGGGCCTCGAGCGCATCCCAGAAGCCGTCCACCACATCCAGAAAGGCAAATGAACCGCCCGCCTCGAGGGCGTCGATCCCAGCCTTCGACAACTCACCGAGACGAGAGATCACTCGATCGACGCTCAACGGGCGCGCCAAGCGACGCGCCTCGAGCCGCTCGAGAAATCCGCTCGTGCTTGCCGAGCGACCGGTCCAGAAAAAGAGGGCCTGGAGATCGGCGGGCAGGGCCACCGGTTGTGCCACCGCCACCGACGAGGCCTCGTCGAGCCGGAAGCGAATCGCCCCTCCCAACACGCTCGCCGCAACGTCGATGCCCGAACCGAGCCCGCCCTGCATCCCCCGGTGGAGATCGACGAGAGTCTGCAACCACCGCGCGTCCGCATCGGGCATGCGGCCGTCACCGGCCCAGACGGCGAGGGCGGACGCCAGCGCGACGGTCAGTGCCGCGCTCGAGCCCAGTCCCAGCTTGCAGCGGCTGTCGCCTCGAGAAATGAAGAACTCCCTGGTGTCGAGGATGGCGACGACCGGGGCGAGCTGCCCTACCTCCACCACCCCTGCACGATCGAGCTCTCGGAGCAGCCGTTCGACGAGGGCGAACCGTTCGCCCCCAAGCTCGTCGTCAATCCACCGCGCGACTCCGCCCGGGCCAACATC
>JAIVTZ010000462.1:0-3755 GCA_049188105.1 Deltaproteobacteria bacterium
CGCCACCGCAGGGATGCCGGCGTAGCGGTGGGAGACATCCCGCCAGAAGTTGTAGGTCTTCTGTTTGGTGGTGTAGTGCATGGGGTGCTGGAAGACCCCGGTCTCGAGGTTGCCGATGCCGTGCCACTCGATGTTGAGATAGAGGCCGAGCTCGGAGGCCCAGGTCACCGCCTGGTCGAGGAGCTTGAAGTACTCCACCTTGCCGCGTCCCTTCCAGGCGACCGGGTGCACCGGCACCCGGACGAGGTTCGCTCCCCAGTCCTTGATGACCTGGAAGTGGGCCTTGCTCCAGTAGCCGTCTCTCTCCAGCTTATCGGGATCGGAGATGTTGACCCCGTGGAAGGTCCGAGTGTTGCCGTCCTCGTCGACGAAGTGGTTGCCCTCGACGTGGATGAACTGCAGCGTGGTCTCGATCTTCGATGCATCGAACGGTTCGGGATACGGGATGTCCCACCAGTCCCCACCTCGGCTCTGCGCCTCACCCGCAAAGATTAAAAAGCCGGGTGCCAAGATGGCTATCGAACATATCACCACGAGGCAGGTTGAATATCTTTTCACGCGCACCTCCCAGCGATCCTTTCAAGCCCCAGGCCCCAAGCCCCAAGCCCCTCCATCAATGCTCCCCACCTGCCATCGCCTCCTGCTTTGGTTGACAACCCGGTTCGGTGAGGCTCGCCGGCAAAGCGGCGGCACAGACGAGCTCGAGCACCGGTTCGACGACCATCAGCTCAGTCTGTCCGTGGGGCTCGCGCGCAGCCTCGAGGCGTTCGATCCGCGGCTGCAACCATTCGGCGCCTGGCGCCGCATCTGATTCTGTGAGGAGGTCCAGGGCCTCGAGGCCGATGGTCGAAACCTCGGTGAGCGCGGCGGACATGGGATTTATCTCAGCCAGTGCAGGAGAGGTTCGCAGGGTTTCCTTGAGTGCAGCGTCGTTTTTCTGCCAGGACTCGAGGTCGCCCCGGATGGAAGCGATGTCGAATTCATCGGCAAGATCGCTGTCGAGAAATCGCGCCACCGCCCACCTGAACTCGCGGGCCGGGCCGGCGTCGGCCCAGGCGGCGTCCACCATCCGCGTCAGCGGCGAGAACTGGGTGTGCTTTCTCTGCTGCCCGCGACGGTAGACCTTGACCGGTTCGATGGTCCCGAGCAGGACCTCGAGGGGGGCGATGTCTCGGCACCGGCACAGCCGTCGCAGCATCATCGGCCGGTTGCGCTCGTGCTGGAGTCCGAGCTCCTCGAGTTGGAGGCTTATGTGGTCGAGGCGCCGGTACATGTCGGCGACGTCGCGGACCGTGCCGGGTGACCAGAAACGCTCGGCGATTGCAGCGGTGCGCGGCCAGATACGGGAGTCGACGGTTTCGGGGGACACGTACTCGGCCCACATGGTGGCCTCGCCGCCGAGGATGCGCGCCGCCTCTTCGGCCGACAGGTCGGAGTCGTCGGGCAGGGGATCGTTCAGGTAATGGTGGTCAGTGGGGTGGATGAGGTCGATGTAGTATCCGTTGGAGAGGATTCCCGGGTAGCCGAGACGAGCTGCTTCGAAAAGCGACTCGCGACCGCGCCAGCTCTGAATGACCACGTTCTTCGGCAGCCCCTCCTGGAAAATCTCGTCCCAGCCGATCATCCGTTTGCCGTACTTTGTCAGAATCTCGAGGACGCGCTCGTTGAAGTAGCGCTGGAGGGCGAGTGGCTCCGCGTAGCCGTGGGCCTCCATGAAGGCCGTGATCTCGGGGTTGGCGAGCCAGTGCTTGCCGTTGTTCTCGTCGCCACCGATGTGGATGAAATCGTCGTCGAAGAGCTCCGCCATCTCGGCGAAGAAGGCGTCGAGAAAAACGTAGGTCTCCTCGATCGTCGGGTTGATGGTCGGATCGAAGATCCCCCAGCCGCGTTCGATCTCGTACGGCCCCGGTGCGCTGGCCAGCTCGGGGTAGGCGGTCAGCCAGGCGGTGCCGTGACCGGGTAGGTCGAACTCGGGCACCACGCGGATGCCGCGGTCGGCGGCGTAGTCGATGACCTCGCGGATCTGGGCCCTTGTGTAATAGAGCCCGTCCGAGCCGAGCTCATGGAGTTTGGGAAGGGCGAGACACTCGACCCGGAAGCCCTGGTCATCGACCAGGTGCCAATGCAGGACGTTGAGCTTGACCGCGGCCATACCGTCGAGGTTTCGCTTGACCACCTCAACCGGCATGAAGTGGCGGCTGGAATCGATCATCAGACCCCGCCACGGGAAGCGCGGCTCGTCGAAGATGGAGGTTTCCGGAACGGTCACGCCGCGCTCGTCGAGGGTGAGGAGCTGGAGGAAGGTCTCGAGCCCACGCAGCGCACCGATATCGGTTGCGGCCTGCAGCCGGATGCCGTCTGAAGTGACCGTTAACCGATAGCTCTCGTCCTCGCCGAGGATGAGCCTGCCGGCGCGCCCGGCGGTGACCGTCATCGCGGCGTCCTCGCGATCTTCGAGCTCGAGGAAGGTTGAAGGCTCGAAGAACAGGGCCGACCGGTCGGACAACCGGCGCAGCATCCTCTGAGCCCCGCGGCGGAGGCGGGGAGTGGCGCCATCGCCCTCCAAATTGACCGAGAAATCCTCGTCGACAGTGTAGAAGCTGGTGCCGAGCTCGATCTGCGCCGGTACGGGCATCAAATCGAGAGTCGGCGGAGTCTCTTCGGCGACAGAGAAAGACGTGCTTGTGAGTACCGAGGCAAAAACAAAGGCCGAAATCGTGAGTCTCATGTTCCCCCCTTGGCCCGTTCAGCGAGCCCATTCTCGCCCACTCCGCTGTCCGGCGCCACCTGTTTTGGGCGGAGTTCGCTAAAATCCACTCAACAGGGAGACGTTCCACATGCAACTCGCAACAATCGACTGGATCGTGATCGTGATCTGTCTCACGGCGGCCTTCGCGCCGGCGCTCTTCTTCGCCCGCCGCGCGAGCACGGGAACGGCGGAGTTCTTCGCCTCGGGCCGCTCGGCGCCGTGGTGGCTGATCGGGACCTCGATGGTCGCCACCACCTTTTCGACCGACACCCCGAATCTGGTGACGGACTTCGTGCGCACCGGCGGCGTGTCGCAGAACTGGGCGTGGTGGGCCTTCCTGCTGACCGGGATGGCGACCGTGTTCTTCTACGCCCGGATGTGGCGTCGCTCGGGGGTGCTCACCGATCTCGAGTTTTACGAGCTTCGCTACTCGGGGAAGTCGGCGGCCTTTGTGCGCGGTTTCCGTGCGGTTTACCTCGGCCTCTTCTTCAACTGCGCCATCATGGCCTCGGTCACCCTGGCCGCGGTCAAGATCGCTAACGTGATGCTGGGCTGGAGCCGGCTGCAGACGGTCGTCATCTGCGGGTTGATCTGCATCGTCTTCTCGGCGATCTCGGGGCTGTGGGGGGTGATGGCTTCGGACATGGTGCAGTTCGCGATCGCAATGGTCGGCGTTATTGCCGCTGCCTACGTGGCTCTGTCGCAGCCCGAGGTCGGGGGCCTCTCCGGGCTCGTGGCGAAGATCGATCCCGCAACCCTTCGCCTGCTGCCGGACTTTTCCGACTGGGGCCTGACCCTGTCAGTTCTCGTCATTCCGCTCACCATCCAGTGGTGGTCGGTGTGGTACCCGGGCGCCGAGCCCGGTGGTGGCAGCTACATCGCACAGAGGATGCTCGCCGCAAAAGACGAGAAGAACGCGATGGCGGCCACCCTGTGGTTCAACATCGCCCACTACGCGCTGCGGCCATGGCCGTGGGTCATCGTTGCGCTGTGCTCGATCCTGGTC
>JAIVTZ010000463.1:0-3755 GCA_049188105.1 Deltaproteobacteria bacterium
GCCCTCGGCGAGGGCCGCGCCGTAGTCGGCGCCGAGCGGTGCGAGGGCGGCGAGGATGGTGGCGCGGGCCTCGGCGAAGGGCACCTCGACCGCGACACCCTCGGCGAGGGGGATGTAGAGGTCGTAGATGTGGAGGTCCGCGAGACCGAGGGTCTTTTTGCGCAGCTCGACATAGCGGTGGAGCAGCGGCAGGTTGGCGTTGATGGTCGCCACCAGGTTGTCGTAGACCGCGGGGGCGATGTCGTCCTTGTCCAGATAGGCCTCCAGCGCGGTGTCGTAGCCGCGGGCGCGGGCGTAATCGACGTCGAGCTGGAACTGGCCGGCCAGGGTCGCCGCGAGCGTGTGCTGGTACTGGCGGAGGGTGCCGAACATGGCCTCGACCGCACCGCGGCGAACGTCGCGGTCGGCCGAAGCGCGATAGCGTGAGTAGTTCGACAGGGTGAGCTGGACCTTCTCGCCCTGCTCGTCGGTGATCTCGGGCCACGGGATCTCGGTCAGCAGGGCGCCGAAGGCGTCTTCCAGCGGCGACGGGATCTCGTTGAGGTCGATCTCGGCCCACAGGTTGTCGCCGAGCAGCGCGAGCACCCGTTCCGCGTCGGGAGACAGCAACCGGTCCGAACGGCGGCGCAGGTTGTCCAGGTACGGTCGGTAGGTGACCAGCGCCGGCTGGGCGGCGTACGCGGCATCGAGGCCTGCTGCGGGCAGCGTCAGCACCTCGCGGCGGATGAAGGCGGCTGCGCGCATCAGCTCGTCCATCCCGGCCAGGCTGCGCTGCACCATGGCGTTCGCGGTCTCGTCCGACAGCGCCGTGCTCTGGCGCAGGTTGGCGTAGAGGGTGACGAAGTTGGCGTCGGAGTGGAGCCGGAAGTAGAGGTCGAGGCAGGCCCGCAGGGCGGCGGGATCGGCCAATCGGCCGTCGTAGGCCTCGAGACCGGGGATCTCGGCCAGCAGCTTCAGCCGCGCCTCATCCCACGCCTCGTCAGAGACGAAGAGCGGCGACAGATCCCACGTGTAGATGTCGGGAATGGTGGAGCGGGCGGCATTGGCGTCCGGTGTGTACGCGGGCCAGGTCGCGTCGAGCTCGGCGGCGTTCACATTCGTAGCGGTCACTAGCAGCGCCACGGTCGTGAGGCTGCAGACGAGGAATCTCCTCCACGCGGACCGATCGATAACTCGCATCTTCATACCCCCCTGTCCAGAATAGGTGTCGGCCCGAATGAATTCTCCGGATGTCCCGGTCGGGTCCGCCCTATCGTACGCCTCCCGAGGCTGCGGGTTGCATGGCGCCGATCATCAATACCTTTCAGATGCCACTCATCATCTCGGAGAGGCTTGAGCCGCGAAGCGGCGGCAGACACGAGCGAATCGCCGGCGATGTCTGTCGCCCCTTCAGGGCTCACATCGTAGGGTCCGTTTGGATCCTGGGGCTGACGCCCCAGGCTATCAATCTATCGCGCCTTCGGCGCTCGGTTTCAACCGGCGCCGTAGATCACGACCTCACGAGACAGGTTGACCTCCCAAAGGAGGGCGGGACCCCCCTTACACAGGATCGGGCAGAACATCTTGTAGGAGCGGCATACATGCCGCCCTTTCGTGGTGTTTCGTTCGTGATGATTGGTACCGGCGGTCGACGACCGGAATGATCTTCAGTCTCAAAATGTTAGAACTGACAAGAATGAAAAGTCGGAAGCCGGACCCGTCGAGCGGGCCATGTCAACCCGCGAGGACTGCCATCACCCGAGGGGGGATCGAGTCACCACTCGCAAACCGATTGGAGGAGTTTCATGCGTCGTTTCACTTGTGTGTCTGTGGTGTGTCTTGCGCTGCTCTGCCTGCCGGCCGTGGTCAATGCCGGGGTCGAAGAGGAGGTCATCGCCGTGACCTACGCCCAGTGGGCCGCGGAAAAAGCGAACGATACCGCAAAGTCGATGGAGATCCTGGCCGACGACTACACCGAGTTCAACTCCAATTTCCCGACCCGCATCGACGGCAAGGCGCTCAATGTCCGCCTTGCCGAGGCCAACGCCCAAGGGTCCGGGGAGCTCCTCGCCGCCGAGATGGCGAACCCGAAGGTCCAGGTCTACGGCGACGTCGCCATCCTCACCTACAACTTCATCGGGGTTTCCAAGGACGCGGACGGCGAAACCTCACCCTTCCTGGCCAAGTCGACCCGCGTCTACGCCAAGCAGGGCGGCAAGTGGATGTTGGTGCACGCCAACTTCGCACCGGTCGGCGACGAGGATTAGCCTGTAGGGGCGGCATATATGCCGCCCGCATGCGGCTTCGTCAGTCAGGATGTTTCGGGAGGAGGGGTGAGAAGCCGGAGAGCCTCGGCTGCGGGCACCCCGAGGTTGGATCCGGCGAAGCTGGTCAAGATGGCGGCGTTGACGGCGACCACGGCGCCGTCGAGGCCGATCACCGGACCGCCGCTGCCGCCGTGGGTGGTGTCGGCGTCGTAGACCACGCTGGCGGCGGTGATCTGGCCGACGATGCCGCGGGTCGCCAGGGGTGCGATGTGGCCGCCATCGGCCAGGACCCTCGCCACCTCCCAGAAATCCACCTCGCCGCGCGCCTCGAGCAGCGGCAGGATCTCGCGCTGCGAACGGGCGATCATGGCGCGGATGCCGGTCGGGTAACCCAGCACCACCACCTCATCGCCGACATCCAGCGCCTGGTCGTCGAGGTTGAGGGCCGGAAGGCCGGCCGTCAGATTTTGGCAGCGCAGCACAGCGACATCTGCGGTCTCGCTGGCGGCGATCAGCGACACGTCGAATGGCTCGTTTTGCCCGGGGAGATAGCCGATGAACCGGCGCATGACCGGCACCAGGCCCTGCTCTATCAGCGCCTTCGCCTCCTCGTCGAAGAGCCACGGTTCGGCGACGTGGTGGTTGGTTACGATCCGGCCGTCTTCGGTGGCGACAAAACCGGTTCCGGTATAGAAGATCTCGACCTCGGGGCCTTTTCCTGCAGCCGTGAAGGTCGGCATCCCGCCGGGTCCGATGACCGGGCTGCCGTCCTGCGAAACCATGAATCGCAGGGGCCGGCCGGTCTTCGATTCGATGAATCCATAGGCGCCCTGCAGGAAGACCACCGATCGCGACGCCGAGGCGATGACTCGCTCGCGGGCGCCGGCGAGCGCTTCCAGCTCGTCAACTCTGCTCTCAGTCTCTCTGAGATCCTCGATGTCGTCGCGGATGGCCTCGAGGTCCGTCACCGTGAGGACGCGATTTTCGGGGCGGTCGAGGAGGCGTGCCAGCCCATCCACCCGGGCGACCTCGGTGTGGAGGGTGCGCTCGAGTCTTGCGCTGCGCACGAGGGCGCTGCCCGCGAGGCCGATGGCGGCGACCACCAGGACGACCATCAGCAAGCGCACTCGGGGGGCGGTCTGGGTCATGATCTCCGGCGGGACCCGGGAGGCGAGCACGGCGGCCCGCCGGATGGGGGAGGGGGAGTCGTGTCGGGCACACTCCACACAGTCCGAGAAGGCCTCGGCCATGGTCTTGTAACGGCGCCGCTCCGGAGGGTAGAGCCGGTACCGCAGCACCGCCCCGCCGCCGAACTCGATCACGTCGCCGGAGGCGAGCACCAACTCGTCGAGCCGCTCGCCGTTGATCCACACCTCGGCCCCCGGGGTGACGCTCAGCCCGAAGGTGTGACCGCGGCGTTCGAGGACGGCGAGCGAGTGCGGCGGCGTCTCATCGTTTGTTGAGAGCTCGATCCCGCGGTCGGACGCCGGGGAGAGGACGATGCGGTCT
>JAIVTZ010000464.1:0-3742 GCA_049188105.1 Deltaproteobacteria bacterium
GGTCGATGATCTGCGGGTGCGACGCACCGCCATCGACAGAATTCGCGACCTTCGCCATCAAGCCCTCCATGGCCTCGATCAGCTCCGGCCGGTCCTCGTCGGCTTCGGCATGGATGGAGATGCTGCCTTTCCAGGCCGCAGCCACCGTTCCCGAACGGTAGCCCTCGGCGCCCCAATCCCGGACCTCGGCTCCCGGCGGGCGGCCGCTTCTGTAGAGCCCGAAGGCCCCGAGATCGGATCCCATGTCGTAGACATCGAGAGTGACACTCGAGAGGGGGTGGTCGCCAAACTGGTAGCGGACGTGAACCATCCGTTGGAAACCGAATTTGAGGTAGAGAGGTGCGCCGCCGTTGAGGTACTCGTAGAGGGTGTCGGAGTCGTAGTCGGTGGGCCCGTCTGCCATCTGCCATCCGTTCATCGACGCCGCCGCGGGCAGTAACTTGGCAAGACCGGTCCCGCCGACAGCCGGCTCCTCGCCCGGACCGCAGCCGACGACCAGAGCTGCCACTACGAGGACGCACTGTAGCCGGAAAATCATCGCGATCTACGCCCGTGCAAAACTGAGCAGCCGGTGGGCCTCCACCAACTCGTCCTTGACCTGACGTCCGAAGGGACACGCGGAGTCGCAAGGACCGGAGCATCCGTCGCACGCGGCCGCCGAACACCCCCCGGGCAACGCCCCGTAGAGCTCCATGGAGTCCTTTTCACGGCCGTAGTACTTGAAGTACATGGCGTACCGCATCACTTCGGCCACCGCCACCTCGTGGGGGCAGCTCGCCTCACAGGTGCTGCAGAATCGACAATACCTGTCGTACATCTGCCCTGCGTAGTTCCGCAACATGGCGATTTCGGGCTCAGTGATCTTGGAGCCGGCCGCCTCCGAATACTCCCGGATTTGAGAGAAGTTGGTGATACCGACGCAGACGCTGGCTACGTTCGGGTTCATGAGCGCCCACTTGATGGTTGCCTGGCGGTAGGACAGGCCCCCAGCCTCGAGATCCTTGATCTCCTTCTCGCGGTTGCCGGCACCGGTCTTGAAAACCAGGGTTCCGATTCCCTTGCTGCTCGCCCGGCTCAGGATTTCCTCCTGGTCCGGGTACGAAGCGAAATCGTACTTGGTGAAGAGGACCTCGAATCGACCGTCATTGATCGCGGCGTTGAGGACCTCCTGCATCCCGCCGTGATGCCCGGAGAGCCCGAGGTGGCCCACCTTGCCCGCTGCCCTGGCCTCCTCGAAGGCTTCGTAGAGGGCGTCCACCCCAAGATCATCAGGCGAACTCACTCCGGTGATGCGAAAGATTTCCACGTGGTCGGTCTGGAGCCGGCGCAAGCTGGCGTCGATTGATTCGAGGACGCTCTGCTTGTTGGCCCCTGCCTTGACGACCGCGCCGGTGAACAGGACCAGCTCGTCGCGTCGACCACCGATGGTCCCGATGGCCTTGCCGATGGCTTCCTCGGCGCGGCCATTCTGGTAGCTGCCACTGGTGCAGATGGTGGTCATTCCAGCATCGAGGGCGGCCGACAGCAGCGCCGGATTGTCGAAACCGTAGGTGCCGAAGGAGACCGTCGACACCTTCAGGCCCGTACCTCCGAGCGGTCGGTACCGCATCTCGAGATCGCTGACCTCGGCCATGACCTCGTCCGCCCGACCACAGCCACCAATCGCGAGACCTGATGCCGCTGCACCGAGCGTGAGGAATTTGCGGCGGTCGATACCAGTTCCGTTGGATACCATACTCACCTCCATCAGGGTCGGGCCACGGCAAGAGGAGGGCCGTGGGGTTACCAATCATCGCACAGTGGTGCCTTGCACAGGATTATCGGAGTCGTGTAGGAGCCATGGCACCCATACACAAATCAACAATGCGAAGGGTGCCGTGCGCCGAGGTGTTGTAGCCTTTGGTGGCGGCCATGCCCGATTCCGATAGGAGCACCGTCCATGAGCGAGTACCAGTCCTACGAATTTCTCGCGGTCGATCGGCTTCTCACTCAACAGGAGATGAGTGAGCTGCGGGCCATCTCGTCGCGCGCCGAGATCACGCCGACCAGCTTTTCGAACGAGTACAACTGGGGTGATCTGAAGGCTGACCCCGCAAGGCTCCTCGAGCGCTACTTCGACCTGCACATCTACTTCGCGAACTGGGGTACTCGTCGCCTCGCCATGAAGCTCCCCATCGAGGCTCTGTCGCCCGATGAGGCGGCGCCCTACTTCGTGGGCGACTGCGCGACTGTGCGGCGCGCAGGAGAACACATGATCATCGACCTGTGGAGCGAGCGCGAGGAATTCGAGGACTGGGACGAGGTCAGCGGATGGATGGGAGCCATTGCCGCCGTTCGAATCGGGTTGCTCCGAGGCGACTTGCGCGCCCTGTACCTTGCCTGGCTGCTCAGTGTTCAATATGACGAAGTTGATCCCGATGACGCAGAGCCAGCCGTGCCGCCCGGCCTCGAAAGCCTGCCCGTGTCGCTCCAGGCGATGGCCGAGTTTTTGCGCATCGACGAGCATCTGATCGCAGCCGCCGCCGAGGGCAGCGAGCCGGTAGAGCCGGACCCGCCGGGCCTCGCCGAGTGGATTGCCGGGCTTCCGGTGGATGAAAAGGATGCATTGCTTCACCGGGTTGCTTGCGGCGAGCACGCCCGGGTCGAGGCAGTGCTGGCTCGCGGATTCAGGGACGAAGCGAGAACCGGGCGCAGCGACGTCAAGAGGACTCGGCGCACCGTCGGTGAGCTACTGACCCGCGCCGAGGAAATCCTCGAGGCATGGGAAGAGGAGCAGGCGCGAAGGGCCGCGGAAGCTCGCCGGAAACGTGAGGCTGCCGCGGCCGCCGCCCGGGAGAAGCACCTCGACGCACTTGCCGCACGCAAGGCAGGGGTCTGGACCGAGATCGAAAGGCTGGTGTCTGCGACGAAGCCCAAGTATTACGACCTGGCGGTCACTCTCCTGCTGGACCTCCGAGACCTTGCCGTGCGTGACCGCAACCAGGAGGCGTTCAGGAGGCGACTCGATGACCTCAGGGGCCGCCACAACCGCAAACCGAGCTTCATCGCTCGCCTCGACAAAGCCGGCCTTACAGCAGGGGGAAGATGACAAAGGCAGAGTGGCCAGACGGGACCGAGGGACTCCTCGACGAGATCTTCACCATCCGTGCCGTGCCGGGTTCCAAGATCCCAAGATTGGTGAGCCCGAAGAAATGCTCGAGAATGCGATGGGGTCAGGAGGGAGGCGCCGATCCGGATGTAACTTCGCGGAACTAGGATCGCAAGAGATCTTAGGATCTTGGAACCCGGGCACCGAAGGGAAGCTATTTCCCGTTATTGTAAAGGTGCCGGCACCGAGTTCCGGAATTGAGCGAGTAAATACGGAAACCGGTGCCGGGCACCTTTACAGTCTTACCGCTTTGTTTCAGCAGCGGGTAATATCATCCGTGTCCACAACGTCGTCGTCGCCTCCGTGGTGGTCGGCATGCTGGGCAGGGTGGCGCTGGTGATCCGCAAGCGTCTCGGGAAAGCGCCGAAACCGTGGGAAATCTGGAGGAGCGAAAAACACCATGCGACTGAAAGACTGTCACAACATCGGGGATTTCCGTGAGCTGGCTCGGCGCAGGATGCCAGGGCCGATTTTCCATTACATCGACGGTGCGGCGGATGATGAGGTGACCTATCGACGTAATACCGAGGCTTTCGAGCTTTGCGACCTTGTGCCCAACGTGCTGGCTGGTGTCGAACACATCGATATGAGCAC
>JAIVTZ010000465.1:0-3733 GCA_049188105.1 Deltaproteobacteria bacterium
GAATTCGGAATTCGGAATTCGGAATTTTCCACCCCACCCCCCGAGTTGGAATTCTCAATTCTGAATTCTCAATTCTGAATCACCCCCACCCGCCCCAAAAGTGCCTGGGGGGAGGGGCGGAAATTGAGAATTGAGAACTGAAGACTGAAATACGGATGGCTGGGCGGCATTCCGAATTCCGAATTCCGAATTCCGAATTTTCCGCCGCTCCAGTTGACCTGGCTCACTATTCTTGAGAAGATGAGAATATGAGCAATACAACGGAACCGGATGCTCTTCCCGAGTGGATCGTGGAGTGCCTCAGCCGGCTCTTCTCGTCGATCTCCGATCCCACCCGGATCCGCATCGTGTATGCGCTGACCGAGAACGAGCGGCTCAATGTCACCGACCTGGCAACCTACACCGGTCTGTCGGTCTCCGCCATCAGCCACCAGCTCCGTCTGCTCCGCGACCGCGCGCTGTTGCAGGCCCAGCGGGAGGGCCGATCGGTCTACTACAGCCTCGCGGACGAGCATCTCCGCTCGCTCTTCCGCACCGGCGTTCAACACGCCTACGAGGATTGCACCAATAACCTCCGGCGCCAGGCCGAACGCGGAGAATAAAGTCGGGCTGAAGATCTGTCGCCGCTTCGCGGCTTGACTTTTATTTGTCACATCGGATCCTGGGGCTCACGCCCCAGGCTATAAATCTGCCGCCGCTTCGCGGCTCATCACACCCGAAGGCCGTCCTTTTTGGCGTTGTCTTTCCGCTTCGCGGCTCCGTCGCGGAATGTGGTTTGGCGTCACCTGGCGGCTCGACGGATTGCTGCTGCCGAGCGCCGAAGGCGCGACAGACACATAGCCTGGGGCGTCAGCCCCAGGAAAATGAGAGACCAGAATCAGTCAAGCGCTGAAGGCGCGACAGACATATTCCGGAGGCATGCGCCCCAGGGAATCGGAAATCCCCGCCGTAACGCGGTGGTATCCACACGGCGCCCTTCAGCTCACAGCCGGGCGCCGGTGCGTCATTGCCCTGACGATGAGCCAGGCCGCTACGAGCATCAGCCCGAGGACCACGACAATTGCGGGTCCGGTCGGCATATCCAGGTAATAGGACGCCAGGAGGCCGATGACCGATCCGACGACGCCGAAGACCCAGCCGAGGATAAGCCGCGTCCGCATCCCCGCGGCGAGCAGGATCGCGATGCAGGCGGGAATCACCAAATAGGCGAAGACCATCAGCACACCACCGATCTCCACCGAGAAGGTGATGATGACTCCGAATGAAAGATAGAAGAGAAAGTCCCACCAGCGCACATTCCAGCCTCGCCGGAAGGCCTCCTCCGGATCCTCGGTGATGAGCAGGAAACGGCGGCGGAAGATCCAGTGGAAGAGGCCGACCGCCGAGTAGATGATCAGATCCTTGATCACGGTGGGCCAGGTCACCCACAGCAAGCTCCCGGAGAGCATCTCCTTGATGTGCTCGGCGCCTTCAGGGGCGCGATCGGCGATCAGGATCGTCGCCGCCGAGGCGACCACGAAGGTGATGCCGATGATCGCCTCCTGGGGTAGCTTCTCGTCACGGGCGCGGGTCAGCGCAAAGAGGACGGCCGCGAGAGTCGCGAAGGCCATGCTGTAGAGGGTGGAGCCGAGCTCACCCGGATGATAACCGTTGACGAAACCCACCACCGCGCCCAGGGCCGCGAACTGGGCGACGGCCAAATCCACGAAGAGGACCCGCCGCTCGATCACGTGGATTCCGAAATACGCGTGAATGCCGACCAGCACGAGGCAGGCGGCAAAGGGTGCGGCCATGAAGCTCAACATCTGGGTCATCGCTGGTGCCGGTCGTGGTGTCCGTCATGGTGGCGGTCGTGATGGCCTCCCCGGTTGTCGTGATCGTGCCTGCCGGACGCCTCGTCCGCCAACGCGAATGCATCGAGCAGACGGATCAGCCAGGTGTCGACGAGGTCGAAATACGTCACCACCCCGGGCTCACCGCCCACCGAGGTCGGCACGACCACCGGCACGATCCCGGTACGCTCGGCGATCAGCTCGGGCTTGCGGCGCTCGAAGTAGTTGGCCGCCAGCAGCACCTCGATGTGCTCCGCCTCGATCAGGTCGATCAGCTCCGCCACGTGGCGTGCGGTGGGCGGGATGCCCGGTTTGGGTTCCACGTAGTCCACCACGCTGAGCCCGAAGAGGGTGGTGAAGTAGACCCAGTTCTTGTGGTAGCAGATGATCTTGCGACCATGCAGCGGCAGGCTTTGGCCCAGCCAACCGCCGAGCTCACCGAGCATGTCATGCTCCTCCAGGAACGGGACCAGGCGGCCGATGCGGGCGAGTGGATCCAGCGCCTCAGTGCCCAGAACCTCCACCAATCGCTGTCCGTAAAGACGCCGAGCGATCTCGTCTGTGAAGATCGCCAGGTTGAGCTTGTAGCTCTCGCACCCCTCCGGGTCCACCTTGCACAAACCGGTTGCGATGTTGCGCGCAATGATCGTGGCGTTGAGGGGCGAGGTCTGGATGTGGGGATTGCCGTAGACGTGAACGCCGCCCCCCGAGCGGTCGAGAGAGATGGGCTTCTGCATCAGCTCGATACCGTGGAAGGCGGCCACGTATCCGGGCGCGCCATCCACGATATTCCGGTTACCCGCCTTGTTGACCACCACCGGCGCCCACAGCTCGAGGTCGAGGCCGGTGCTCACAAAGAGGTCGGCGTCGCGCAGCATCAGGGCGTAGGAGGGCTTGGGCTTGATGAAGTGGGCATCGGCATTGCCGGCGACGATCGCCTGCACCTCGACCCGATCACCTCCCACATCGCGGGCGATGGCGGCGTAGTCCGTCAACGTGGTGACCACCTTGACGGTAGCGCCGGCGAACGAAGGCACGCCCAGACAGGCGACCAACAGCATGGAAAGAAGTCTTCCTGTATTTTTCATGACGCCACCTCAGTAACTTTCATGCTTGTGCGGACCGGCCGCAAATGTGATCTGGAGCTGGAACCGCCGATCGGTCCCGTACCAGCTGTCCCTTTCATAGGTCGCCTGCCCGCGAAGGCGGACAAACTCGGACTGCCAGAGGGTCAGATAGGGAGTCAGGCCCCACGTGTCGTGGTCCGGCACACGCTGGTCTTCCACCCAGTCCCAACGAAGGCCGCCGACCCAACGCGCCGTGAACCTGTACTGGCCGTAAAGGTAGGAGCCCCATGCGTTGAGGCTGCCGCCTTCCTCGAGGTCCAGCCACGAGCGCAGGAGCATGGCGCGCGCGGTGAACCCGCGGTAGAGCTCGCGTCCCGCCGGGTACCAGTCGTAGGCGAGATCGAGGGCCAGAAAATCGTGATCGAGGTTGCCTGCGTGGTCCGTCACGCCGTGCAACCCGGTCAGGTCGGCCTGCAGGTAGCTGTCCCCGCTGAGATCCCAATAGTTCTTGAGATAGGCGAGGAATGTCGGCCTCTTCCAATCGGAGCCGGCGAAGGCGACATCGTTGTTACCGTTCATGATTTCGACGGTGAGCTCGTTGGTGTCGGCCCACAGCCGGGGCATCAGCCAATCCACCGAGACACCGGTACCGACCAGCCCGGCCGGGCCGAAGCTCTCCTGAATCACCCACGGCCAGTCGGACTGATCGAGAGCGTGCTTGTGCCAGCGGTTGAGGACTCCGAACTGTTGGCGTTTTTTGCCGACTGTAAGTGAGGTGTGGCCGGGGAGCTGGAGCCAGGTGATGTAGCCCTCGCCCAACCCAAAGCCCTCATG
>JAIVTZ010000466.1:0-3729 GCA_049188105.1 Deltaproteobacteria bacterium
CCCACCGGTTGGGCGATGCGCACCCTCCACGGCGTGATCTCCTTTGGCCAAACGCTGGGAGAGATGGGAACGAATCTGATGGTGCTCGTAGGATTCGCGGTCGTATTTGGATTCCTCGCATCACGGTCGCTGCGAGTGGATTGAATCGAGGCCGACATGGGCGGGTTGAACATCCCTTCATTGGCCGAGGGATTCGCGGTCTCGGGATGGGATGCTGACGAGTCGGCACGTTTCGCCCGGCTGGTTGTTTTCTTTCTCGAGCTTGGGGATCCACCGGACCCCGACGGATCGTTCCCGGAATATGGACGGTTCCGGGAGCTCCTGGCGGCTGCCGTCGACGACGGCGACGCCGACGAGATCGAGGAGCGCTTTCTAGAGCTCTACGCCCATCTCCACATGAACCAGGCCCCCTACAGCAACGATGAACGGAGTCGAATGGACGCGGCCGGCGGATACTGGAACCACGCCGGTGGTCTGAGCCCGATCCTCAAGGCCGAACCGTGGATCAACCCCGACACCGTGAGCGCCGACTTCGGCGCCGGCAACGGCCTCCAGGGGCTCCTCCTTCAGGTCCTCTATCCACACGCAAAGACCGTCCAGATCGAGATCTCCGCGCGCATGGCCGAGATCGGCGAAGGGCTGAGGGAGTGGCTCGGAGTTCCCTCGGACCGCGTCGAGTGGATCGTGGACGACGTCCTCGACGTCCCGGCCACCGGTTACGACTTCATCTATCTCTACCGCCCCGTCCGCCCCGAAGGCCCCGGCCGCGACTTCTACGCCCGCTTCGCCCGCGAGGTCGAGTCGGAGGACCGGCCCCCGGTCATCTTCTCGATCGCCGACTGTCTTCGGGACTTCCTCACGGACCGATACGAGGTGTTCTACGGGGATGGGCACTTGACGTGCTTCAAGCCCCGAGAGGCAGGGGAACACTCGGAGTTTTGAGTTTTGAGTTTTGAGTTTTGAGTTACCAACAACCTCCCAGGTCGTTCGGGCGGAAAACTCAAAACTCAAAACTAAGAACTCAAAACTGATGTGTGTGGTTATGACATCCCGCGAGTCGGTCGAGCTATACTGGTGAACATAATCGTGATTGAATGCGCACCATGATCGGCCGAACCATCGACCGTTACAGCGTCGTCGAGAAGCTCGGGCAGGGCGGCATGGGGGTCGTCTACAAGGCCCGGGACACGGTGCTCGAACGATTCGTTGCACTGAAGGTCCTCCCGCCGGACAAGTCGTCCGACCCGGATCGGAGGCGGCGGTTCCTGCACGAGGCGAAGGCCGCTTCAGCCCTTAACCACCCCGGGATCGTGGCGGTTTACGACGTGCTGACTGTCGACGATCAGGACGTGCTGGTGATGGAGCTGGTGGACGGAGAGACCCTCGAGCAACTGCTGGCGCGCAAGCGACCGGCGCTCTCCGAGACCCTCGGCCTGTCGATCGATATCGCCGACGCCCTGGCGCGCGCCCACGCCGCAGGGATCGTGCACCGTGACCTCAAACCGGCGAACGTCATGGTGACAGCCGACGGCGTCAAGGTCCTGGATTTCGGTCTGGCGAAGCTGGTCGAGGCGCCGTTTCTGGACCCGGAGGCGCCGACGGTCGCGCCGGACGAGACCGCGTTGACCGGTGAACGCGTGGCGGTGGGAACCGTCGGCTGGATGTCTCCGGAGCAGGCCTCGGGCGATGCCGTGGACGCGCGGAGCGACATCTTCGCGTTTGGGGTGCTGTTGTACGAGATGCTGACGGGACAGCACCCGTTCCGTCGCAGGACAACCCTGGAAACCCTCGCCGCCATCTGCGACGAGGAGCCGGAGCGGCCGACGAGCCTCGTGCCCGCGCTGCCGCCCGAGGCGGAGCGTGCGGTCCTGCGCTGTCTGCGCAAGGACCCGGCCCGCCGCTGGCAGAGCCTGTCGGATCTCGGGGCGGTGCTCGAGGATCTCAAGGAGGACACCGAGTCGGGACGCAGGGTCGTGGCTGGACCGGTGCCGAGGCGGCGGGGCGTCCCGTTCGGGCTCGTCATAGCCGGCGCGGTCGTGCTCGTGGCCGCGGTCGTGGCGGCGTTTCTCCTGCTCCCGCGCGAGAGGTCGGCATCGCAACCCCTCGAGCTCCGCCGCCTGACCTACGATGCCGGCCCCAGTGTTTCGCCGGCGATCTCGCCCGACGGCAACCTCATCGCCTTCAGCTCCGATCGGGGCGGCGACGGCGGCTTCGACATCTGGGTGCGCCACATCAACCAGCCGGAACCGACCCGCCTGACCGACCACCCGGCCGACGACGGGTATCCGAACTTTTCACCCGACGGCTCGCGCATCGTCTTCCGTTCCGCGCGAGACGGCGGCGGGATCTTCGTCGTCAACGCCCTCGGAGGCGGCTTGCGGAAGATCGCCGGGCGCGGGCTTTTTCCCCGCTTCTCGGCCGACGGAGCACACATATATTTTGCGGATGACCCAGACTGGGCGCCGGGATGGCTTCGCAGGATGTACAGGGTGGCCGTGAGCGGAGGGTCACCGGAACCTCTGGTGCCGGGCTGGGGTGTGCGTAGGCCGCCGGCCAGCACCGGGCCCGTCTTGTCCCCGGATGGGCGTCTGGTTCTTTTCAGCGGCGCACCCCTCGACGATCGGCGCCGGCACGATTGGTGGGTGGCGCCGGTCGAGGGAGGCGAGCCCTGGTCGAGCGGCGCGGTGGAGAACCTGCCGACTCTTGACATCCTCCAGTCCCCGTCGGTGTGGCTTCCGGGTCGGCTTCTCTTTATGGCCGGTACGACCATCGGGGGCGTCAATCTCTACCGCGCACGGATCAATGATGAGGGGAAGATCAGCGGACCGGCGGAGCCGCTGACAGCCGGCCCCGGCATGACGTGGCTGCCGACGGTCTCGGCCTCGGGTCGCATCGCGCTGTCGCGTTTCCAGTGGGTGATCCATCTCTGGGATGTCGAGCTCGATGCCACGAACGGGAGGGCCCTCGACCCCCCCCAACGGATCACCGACGACGCCACGCCCAAGTTTTCCTTTTCTCTTTCGCGCGACGGCAATCTCCTTGCCTACTCGACCTGGGCCGGGCCCATCGGAAACCGGCGGACGGAGATCCGGCTCCAGAACCGCGCGACCAGTGAAGAGACTATCCCCATCTCCCTCCCCGCGGCGACCCTCTCCCTCGAACCCCGCCTCAGCCCCGACGGATCGCTCTTGAGCTGGCGGTATCGGACCGACGGACGCTGGATCACATACGTGGCGCCCACGAAGGAACCGGTGGGGCGAGAGCTCTGCGAGGGGTGCCTGATCGTCGACTTCTTCTCCGGTGGGACCGAGGTCCTGGTTGACTGGGGCCGGCGGCTGTCGCGCCTTCGCATCGCCGACGGACAGGAGACGCCGATTCTGGAAGTGGAGGAAGGGCGGGCGCTCCTCGACACGGACCTGTCGTGGGACGACCGTTGGCTCGCCATCCTGACCGGAGAGCCCGACGGAAAGGTCGCCATCTCGGTCGTTCCCCTTCGCGAGTCCCCCATTTCCCCGGAAGAGTGGGTCGAAATCGCCGGCCGGAACACCTGGGTCGGCGCCCCGCGGTGGTCGGCGGACGGGAGGACGCTCTACTACCTTTCGGATCGTGACGACTTCACGTGCGTGTGGGCGCAATCTCTCGACCCGGACACCAAGGAACCAGTGGGAGACCCGTTTCCCATCGCGCACGCGCACGCATCCTCCATGAAGATGGAGCCCATCCAGAGGG
>JAIVTZ010000467.1:0-3717 GCA_049188105.1 Deltaproteobacteria bacterium
ACGAGGTCGTGGCCTCCCCCGACTGGGTCAGGGTGCGTTCGACGGTGCCGAAGAGGTTGGTATAGGTCGGCTCGGTCTCCATCACCACCGGTCGTCCGCTGACGTCGGCGTTGTCGACCACAACGTTGACGCGCCAGCGCAGGAAAATATCCGCCTCGGCCGACGGCCTATCGTCCTCGGAGATCATGAACAACCCGAGATTCTCCGCCAGATCGGCAGCCACGTGGTCGAGATAGGGATCGACTCGTTCGTCGCCCACGGTCTTACGAATCCGGTCAACCGCCGCCTCAAACGCTGGTTGGAGCAGTTTCTTTTGCACGTCCTCCACCCGCTGCTGGACCATGCGGCGGATCTCCGCAACTTCCTGGAACACGTCCCGAAACTTCTCGGTCAGTTGGCCGTGGTGTTCGCGAAGCCTTTCGATCTCCTCGGACCCGAGCGCCCCCTCCTTCTCCAGCTCGCCGAGCTTCTCCAATGGCGTCGGTTCCTCCTTCACCACGGGCAGGATCTCGGGACGGGTCACCATCCCCGCCTGCACCTGCACCAACACGAACCCGGCCTCGGTCACCTCCTTTTCGAAGGTCTCGATGAGCTCGCGCTCCTGACGCTGCAGCGGCTCGACCGCCCGCTCGATCCGCGACCGGAAATCACGGTCATTGAGGATCGCGGGCAGGTTTTCAGACAGCTCGCGGATGAGGTCATCCATCCCCTCTTTGAGGCGACAGCCGGCGCCCGCTTCGAGATTGACCGCACACGGCTCCTCCGGCTTGCGGAAATTGAAGACGAAGCAAATGTCGTCCGGCCTCTCCCCCGACTCGGCAAGTCTTTGGACAAAGCTCTTGATCGTGGTCAGGCGGCCCGTGCCGGACAAGCCGGTCACGAATACGTTGAAGCCGATCCCGCGCATCGCGAGACCGAAGGCGATGGCTTCCACCGCGCGGTCCTGGGCGACAATCGTCGACGCCGGTTTGATGCCCGTCGAATTTTTTCGAGGCAGCCAGCTCTTCGGACACCGCCAGACCAGCTCTTTTGCGCGGAGTTTTCGGATCATGAGTCCTCCTTCACCGACAACAGCGCCGGTAACAGCGCGATGCCGAGCACGGCCGTCGAAAACGCCCCCAGGATCGCGGCCGCACCCACCGATCGTAAACCAGGATAATGGGACAACACCAGGAGGGTGTCCACCGAACCAAACCTCTCCACGGTCTTCTTGAACCCCTCGACCACAGGGTTATTGCGGGGTAGGAGCGACAGGATATCGGTTTCCACCTCGACCCGCGAGGCGAGAAGCCCGGCCGCGACCCACGCAAGAACGGCCGCCACTACGACCGAACGCGGGTGGAGCCGGCCAAACCGAACCAGGTTATGAGGCAGCTGCCGGGGCAGCAGACCTCTGCTCACTTCGCGTCCTCGGTCAGCACCCCGCGATTCTGCCAGAAGTACACAACCATTGAAGCGACGGTGAGCGCCACCGTGATCCACAGGGCGGTCAGCGCGATGACGTGCCAACGGTCCGAGTTGAGGCTGAAGATGAGGATCGATACGGTGATGATCTGGCTCGTCGTCTTGGCCTTACCGAGCCAGTTGGCGGAGATGGCGACTCCCTTTTCCAGGGCGATCAGGCGAAGGGCGGTGACGGCAAACTCCCGCCCGACAATCAGAGTCACCATCCACGCCGGTGCCTGCTGCAGCTCGACTAAGGAGATGAACGCAGCGCTTATCAGTAATTTGTCGGCGATTGGGTCGAGCATCGCCCCGGTCGTCGTGACCTTCTGGGTGCGGCGGGCTATAATTCCATCGAGGGCGTCGGTCAACGCAGCTAACAGGAAGATGCCCAGACCCCAGTACTCCTTGTCGGGCACCTCGGTCAGCAACACCACCACTAGGAGCGGCACCAGAAAGATGCGAAACAGGGTCAACGCATTGGGTATGTTCCACATCATCAGCTCCTTTGTGGTTCGGCAGACGCCGACCGCCCGAAACCGGTTTGCCCGCCCGCCGACCGCGAGACATCCCCGGAGTTTCAACGATTCTAGCCGGAAAATCGGGAAGCGTCACCTCGAATTCGAAGTCGGTCCCTTTCCTCCATGCGGGTGACCTCGCCATGCGCCAACCATCCCTCCAGGGAGGCGGGGCAGCGCTGCAGCAGCTGCCGAAAGTGGTTGTGTGACACCTGTGTGAACCGGTTCAACGGCCGGGTCTACTGCGACAAACGGTGCCGATTGACCGGATTTTTCCACGATCTTGGTGACCGGGCGGCCTCGATCGCGCGACGGCCGCTGCACCCTGCCTGGGTGATGGCGGTGACGGCCGGCGCGTCGGCCCTCCTGATCGCCGCCGTCGGCATCCGCATAGCCGAGCTCGTCGAGGTAAGCCGCGGCATCGCCGACGCCCGATCCTCACCGGTCATCGACTCCGTTGCTCTGTCCGGCCGGATCGTCGTTGAAGATGGGCGCCCGACGATCATCGTCGAAGGAAACCCGGGCACGCAAGTTTTGGTGCTGATCGAAAACCGGCCGGTGCGGGTCCTCATCCTCGATGATGACGGCCGCGCCGGGCTGGACGGTCCGGAGCTCGAGCCCGGAGGCGGCCCGGTGCACCTCGTGCCACTCGCCGGCGCGGCGATCGATATCGAGCTGCCTTCACCGCAGCCGACCACACCGACGGCGACCCCAACCACCACCGCGAGGACAACCGTCAGCCCGTCGGCCACCCCCAGATCGCGGTCGGTCTCCGGCAGCGCCAAGAACGGTCCCACGCCCAAGATTGCCCCACCTGTCCTGCAGCTGGTGCGGGATGCCGGCCCCCGCATCGCCATCACCTTCGACGGCAACGCCTCCTCCAATCGCACCGGAGAGCTGCTCGACATTCTCTATGAGCACGATCTGAAGGTCACTCTCTTCGTCACCGGCCGCTTTATCGAAAAGTACCCGTCCACCGTCCGCCGCGCGGTCCTTGCCGGCCACGAGATCGGCAACCACACCTACTCCCACCCCCACCTGACGACCTATGCGGAGAACCGCCGGCACCGGCTGCTCGCCGGGGTGACCCGGAAGAGCTTCCGGCGTGAGTTGCGCCGAACCGAGGAAGCCTTCGTGGCCGCCACCGGTCGCGCCATGCAGCCCCTGTGGCGGGCGCCGTTTGGCGAGGAGAACCGTACCCTTCGCGGCTGGGCCCTGGAAATGGGCTATCTGCACGTGCGTTGGAGCTCGCTGGAGGGCGCCTCTCTCGACTCCCACGACTGGATCGCCGACGAGCACTCCTCCCTGTACAAGAGCTCTTCCAGGATCATGGAGCACCTGCTGCGATTCCCACAGCTCAGCGGCGGCATCATCCTCATGCACCTGGCGACCGAGCGCTCCGAACCCCCGTGGAACGAGCTGCCTGTGTTCCTCGAGGCACTCTCCAAACGCGGGCTGCAACCGACCCGGGTGACCGAGCTACTCGAGAACTCTCCGACCTGGCGCCCCTGGCTCCGCAGAGCGCAGAAAGAGCACCGGAAGGTGAACGGAAAGTGAGTTCGGAATTTCGAATTTCGAATTTCGAATTTCGAATTTGACGTCCCCAAGCTGCATTCTCCTCCCGGAGCCTCCAGTCGGCGTGGCGCTGTCGCGAATGCTGACCGGACGTGCCGTCTCTGACGATTTTGGGAGCACGGAGGATTGTTGCGAGCGGATGCCTCTGGCCCAAATATCGTCAGAGGGGGCACTCACGGGC
>JAIVTZ010000468.1:0-3714 GCA_049188105.1 Deltaproteobacteria bacterium
CGCAATGACCTCGTTCTATAATTGACCCCATGGATGACGAGTTGAGCGAGGACCGACCACCCCGCGGGATGTGGCAGCGCGCGCTGTGGTTCGCCGACCACACACCCGAGGCGCGCAACCGCTACGTCGATTTTCTGCGGGCTCTGTCGATCTTGGCCGTGGTGGTCGGCCACTGGCTGATCGCGGCGCCGTACTTCGAAAACGGCTTGCCGGCCTACAGCCACCTGCTCGACCTCGCGCCGTGGTCGCGGTGGCTGACCTGGCTCTTCCAGGTGATGCCGGTCTTCTTCTTCGTCGGCGGTTTTTCGAACGGCGTCTCGTGGGAGTCCGCAGAGCGGAAGGAACTCGGCTACAGAGAGTGGTTCGATGCCCGGACGCGGCGCCTCATCGGTCCGGTGCTGCCGCTGCTCATCGCCTGGGGCGTGATGGTCGCGGTCGCCCACTCCAACGGCGTCAGCGACGCCATGATCCGGGTCGGCTCGCAGACGGCGCTGGTGCCGGTGTGGTTCCTCGCCGTCTACATCATGGTCGTGGCGCTGGTGCCCCTGACCCATGCGGCGTGGACGCGGTGGGGGTTCGTTTCCGTCCTGGTTCCGGCGGCTGCTGCCGCGCTCGTCGATGTGGCCTTCTTCGCCGGTGACCTCCGAGCCCTCGGCTGGCTCAACTACCCGTTCGTCTGGCTCACAGTGCACCAGCTCGGCTATGCGTGGCATGACCGCAGGCTCGCCGGTGCGCGTACCGGTGTTCTCTGGTTCATCGCCGGGATCGCAGTGCTCGTCTCTTTGACCCACATCGGTCCCTATCCGCTCAGCCTGGTGGGCGTTCCGAGCGATGCGATCAGCAACACCTTGCCGCCCAAGCTCCCGCTGCTCGCGCTGGCCGCGGCCCAGATCGGGCTGGTGCTGATGCTCGAGGCGCCGGTGAGACGCTGGTTGGAACACCGCGTCCCGTGGGCCCTCACGATCCTGATCAACGGCATGATCATGACCATTTTCCTGTGGCACTCGACGGTGATGATGCTGCTCGTCGGGCTCGCCTTCTGGCAGATGCCCGCGGTTCTCGGCCAGCAGCCCGACAGCGTGGGGTGGTGGTGGACCCGTCCGCTCTGGATCTTCGCCTACACTGTTGCGACCCTGCCGTTTCTGCTCGTCTTCGCCCGCTTCGAGCGCCCCACGTCCTCGAGCCCGACCCGACCCGCACCGGTCTGGCTGCAGCTCCTCGGCTGCGCTGTCGCATGCGGCGGTCTGGCTGTGCTGGCGCTCGACGGTATCGGTGGAAGCGGCTGGCTCGGCCTGCGTTGGATCCCCCTCCTGCTGCCCCTGATCGGCGCCGGTGTGGCCGGCTTCGGGCCGTTCGGATGGGTGGGTCGAGGCCTCAGTGGAGGTCATCGCTAGCCCGTTCTTCTCACCGGGTTTCGTGGACCGAAAGGGCCCTGTTCTCTCGGGGGATTAGGTCTCAACGAAAATCCGGAATCCGGTAGACATAGATCTCGTGAATCTCGCGCTCGTAGCCCGGGTACAGCCCTTTCGGCATGCCGAGCACAATCCGCTTGCCCCGATTGGCGAGCACCAGCATCTCTCCCGCGGCGCGGTCGAAGTCGATGCCCTCGATCTCACCCGCCCGCCTGAACTCGGTGAATATTTTCTCGTGCGTCACGAAGGCTGCCGTCGCCCCGGTCTCTGCGGGAACCCGCCACAGATTGTCGAGCTCGTCTGACTCGGCGTCGCCGTCGTCGGCGGTGATGTAGAGCGAACCCTCGAAGGCGGCGATCCCCTGCTGCCACTGCGGAACCGGACGCAGGTGGAGCTTGCCCGCGTAGGTGTCGGTCGCCAGGTCGTAGCGATAGACGTACGTGCCGTCGACCCAGTCGGTCATCCACACCGACCCGTTCTCCGCGTCCACCGCGAGCGCGCTCACCTCGACCTGCCCCGAGTCGGGGCTCCAGTCCACCGATTTCTTGAATCGCAGCGTCTCGGCGTCGTAGATCGCGATCTGGATGTCGGCGCCGCGGCCGTCTTCGAACCACTCGATGCCGGCGAAGATCTCGCCGTCGTGGACGCTGATATCACCGATGTGGTTGGCCGGCTTCACGAGATCGACAAACGGCTCGGTGTTTTCAGCCAGCAGCTCACCCTCCTTCGAGTAGACGTAGAGGGCCGTGCTGCCGCTGTTGAAATATCGTTCGCCGTCGGTTGCGATCCCCTGACGACCGGCAACCTCGAGGATTCGCAGCAGCCGGTATTCGTGCGATCGATCATCGTTGGTTGACGAATTGGAGGGAGGGCCGGCGCAACCGCTGAAGACGGCGACGATCATCACGACTGCGAGTCGACCGGCACCGTGCGCTCGTTCCTTCTGAGCTCCCATCTCGAATCCTCCGGCAGCATTGTGGCATGGGACGATCACCCGGCTGTCCTTCGACAACACCAACTCCGGGATATCCCAGGAGTACATCGGCGCGGCCGCCGGGTGAACAAAGCCCAGACCAAGCCGGCTGAGCTACCATCGACGGGTGAACGTACCAAAAAATATCGTCGTGTTCGTGTTCTTGCTTTCGCTGGCGGTTTCAGCGGCGGCCCAGGAGGGTGAGTCGGAAGAGCCACAGACCTACAAGGAAAAGTATGAACAACAGCAGAAAAAGGTCAAGAAGCCGATCGAGTACCCGTGGTTCGTCGGCGGCGCCGTCGGTTTTGCGTTCGGCTCCGAGACGAGCTATGCCGAGTTCTCCCCTGTTTTCGGCTATCGGATCTCCCAGAAGTTCCAGCTCGGCGCCAGCCTGACCTTCCGCTACCGCAAGGACAAAAGGTTCGATCCGGACCTCTCCACCACCGACTTCGGCGGATCGATCATGGGCCGCTACTTCGTGTTCGATCCGATATTCCTTCAGGCAGAGGTCGAACGACTCAACTGGGAGTACGTCGCCAGGACCGAGGACGGTTTCACGACGGTGGACTCCACCTACACCGGCCTCTACGCCGGATTCGGTTTCGTACAGCAGGCCGGCAAACGGTCCGCGATGTACATGTCATTCCTGTGGGACTTCACCTACGACCGCGACGAGCCGAGCCCCAACACCCACCCGTGGCTCATCCGCATCGGCTACGGGTTTACTTTCTAGTCCGCGCTTCTCACCACCTCGTTACCGCGGGACGCGGCGATTCGCCGTCCGCAGCAGACTCCCGGTGAAAAGAACGGGCTAAACCGTCACCACCGTCAGCGCCAGAGTCAGGATCATGGTCGCCATGAGCGCCACCAGATAGCCGATGAACAGGGCCGCCATCTTGGCCAGGGTCAGGAACCGACCCTGACCGTACACGCGGCGCAGGGCGAGGAAGCTGTAAACCGCGATCACCAGAACCGAGACGCCGTTGCCCGGACCCTCGCCCCCCAACGCACGCAGCGCCAGATCGATCACCAGACCGACGAGCAAGGCGAGGAAGGCGAAGCTGTGAAGGTGGAGCGAGAAGACGAGGTGGGCCACGTAGCGGCGTCGCCGGTAGAGCACCCGCAGCAGCGCCGCGAAGACCGGCACCAGAAGGATGATCGACTTGGCGAGACGGTCGGTGAAGATCCGGTTGAGACGGTCCGGGTCATTCTCGGCGAGCTCGGCGCGCGTCCTCTGCATCTCGAGCGCGAAGGTCGCCGCCGTCTCGCGGTCGCCGGCCTTCAGGTAGGCCTTGACCTTCGCCGCGAGCTGCTTCTCGTGCTTCTTGT
>JAIVTZ010000469.1:0-3713 GCA_049188105.1 Deltaproteobacteria bacterium
TCTTGTCCACCGCCCGCCGCACCTCGGCCAGCAAGACTGAAAAGTCCTGACCCTTGGCCTGACCGCCGAGGATCAGATGCACCGACCCGTCGGGATAACCTCGCAAAGCAGCCAAGGTGGCGCCCACGTTGGTGGCCTTGGAGTCGTCCACCCATCGAACCCCATCCGCGATGTGGACCGTACGATGGCGGTGGTCGAGACCATCAAAGACCGTGAGGGCCGAGGCCACCGCTTCCGGTGTCGCGCCGAGCGATGCCGCCGCAAGCGCCGCGGCCAGCGCGTTGGCCAGGTTGTGAACCCCACTCAGTCGCATCTCGTTCGCTCTCAGTAACAGCTCTCCGTCGAGCAGCAGCCGATCACCGTCGAGGCACGCGTCGGCCGGCCCCGAGATCGAAAACGTCCGCCGGCGCGCGGCCGTTGGGGTGGACGCCACCACCGGGTCGTCGGCGTTGAGCACCGCCACGTCGTCCGCGCTCTGAAAGGCGAAGAGCCGGCGCTTGGCCCGCAGATAGCCGGCGAGATCGGAGTGTCGTTCGAGGTGGTCCTGGCTCAAATTGAGAAAGACCGCCGCCTTCGGTTTCATCGCCGTCAGGAGCTCGGCCTGGAAGCTCGAAATCTCGAGCACCCAACTTTCCCAACCGTCCTCGAGCACGAGCTCCGAGGCCGCGGTGCCGATGTTGCCGCCGGCCGCCGCCTCCTGCCCCGTCTCGCGCAGCATGCGCGCGACGAGCTCGGTCACCGTGCTCTTGCCGTTGGACCCGGTGACCGCCGCCAGCGGGGCGGCCGGCCGGTGGAGCCACGCGAACTCGACCTCGGTCAACACCGAAACTCCGCGCACCCGCGCGCCCTCGAGAAGAGATGCGTCCGCCGGAACTCCCGGTGAAACCACCACCAACTCCACGCCATCGATACAGGCGTCCGGGTGGCCGCCGAAAAAGGTGCGCACCCCTCTCGGGAGCTTCGCCGCCGCATCCAACAGCTCCGACTCGGGGCGGAGGTCGGTGACCCACACCTCGGCGCCGTCGGCGGTGGCGAGACGCGCCGCGGCGAGCCCGGATCGACCGAGCCCGACAACCAGCACGCGGGAGGGAGCTTCAACCTGCATGTCATCTCAACTTCAGGGTCGACAGCCCGGCCAGGGCGAAGACCACCGCGATGATCCAGAAACGCACAACAACCTGGGTCTCGGTCCAGCCCAGGAGCTCGAAGTGGTGGTGCAGCGGCGCCATCCGGAAGACCCGAATCCCCCTCGTTTTGAACGAAATCACCTGGATCAGAACCGACAGCGCCTCGAGCACGAAAAGACCGCCGACCAGCAACAGCAACAGCTCCTGCTTGGCGACCACGGCGACGATGCCGATGCCGGCGCCGAGAGCCAACGATCCGACATCGCCCATGAAAATCTGTGCCGGGTGGCAGTTGAACCACAGAAATCCAATCGCCGCCCCGGCGATGGCGCCGGTGAATATCGCCACCTCGCCGGCGCCGGAGACCGGGACGATGCGCAGGTACTCCGCGATGCGCACGTGGCCCGCGACGTATACGAACACGGTGTAGGTGGCGGCAGCGATCGCGATGGCGCCCACAGCGAGGCCGTCGAGACCGTCCGTGAGATTGACGGCGTTCGAGGAGCCCAGAAGAACCACCATCACGAATGGCACGTACAGGAAACCGAGCGGCAAGAGAACATCCTTGAAAAACGGCAGTGCGAGCGAGCCGGCGTGCGGCGCCGGCTGCGCCGCGGCGCGCGCCAGAAAGCCCGCCGCGAGACCCACCAGTACCTGCAGGAGGAGCTTCTGCCGCGTCGTCAGACCGAGGTTCTGTTGCCGTCGCACCTTGAGCCAGTCGTCGGCGAGCCCGATCGCGGCAAAGCCGAGAGTCACCAGCAGCACGGTCCAGATGTATGGGTTCTCCAGATCCGCCCACAGCAACGTCGCCGTGACGAAGCTGCCGATGATGAGGAGCCCGCCCATGGTCGGCGTTCCCTCCTTGATCTGGTGGTGCTCCGGCCCTTCCTTGCGAATCGCCTGCCGCACCTGCAGGGCGCGCAGGCGGGAGATCAGCCAGGGACCGACCACGAGGCTGAGGAAGAAGGCGGTCGCGATCGCCAACCCGGTGCGGAAGGTCAGGTAACGAAAGACGTTGAATCCGATGAAGATATCGCCGAGGGGTTGGATCAGCCAGTACAACATCAGGCGGCCTCCTCCCCCGTCAGCGCCGCCACCGTGCGGTCGAGACCGACGCCGCGCGAGCCCTTCACCAGCACGACATCCCTCGGGCGCAGCTCTCGGCGCAGGAGCTCGGTCGCTTCGTCCGCGCTCTCCACGACATGGATCGCCCCGTCGGCGAGACCGGCCTCACGCGCTGCCGCCGCCAGGCTCGCGGCATCGACGCCGCCCACCGCCACCAAGACATCGCACGACCCGGCGGCCTCCGCTCCCACCGCCCGATGGGCTTGGGGGGACAGCTCTCCGAGCTCGTACATCTCGCCGAGCACGGCAACCCGCCGGCCGGAAACGCGAGCCAGGAGCTCGAGCAGCCGGTGCATCGCCACCGGCGACGCGTTGTAGCTGTCATCCACCAGCGAGATAGCGTCGCCGATCGTCAGCAAGCGGCCCCGGTGCTCTGGCGCCATGAGCTCGGGCGCGGTCTCCGCCACCTGCTCGGCCCGCACACCGAAGACTGAGGCGGCGGCAGCGGCGGCGAGCAGGTTCTCGGCCTGGTGCCGTCCCGGCAGGGCCAGCTCAACGGCGGCCTCGCCGTCCGGCAGCACCAGTCGGAAGCGGCTACCGAGGAGACCGCGGTCCTCCACATCCTCGAGCCGCGCCTCTGAGCCTTCACCGCCGTAACGAACGACCCGGGCACCGGTCTCGGCGGGATAGCCGTCCTGGTTCGGGTCGTCGGCGTTGATCACCAGCGTCCCCTCCTCGTCGAGCCAAGGTAGGAGCTCCGCCTTGGCGCGAACGATTCCTGCAAGGTCGGGGAAGAACTCGGTGTGGACCGGTGCGATGCGGGTGTAGAGCAGCACCTGAGGGCGCAGGATCTCGCCCAGGATCGCGAGCTCGCCCGGGGTGCTCATGCCGGCCTCGGCAACAAAAATGTCGATGTCCGGGTCCTGTGAGAGGATCTCGGCCGGCAGACCGAGGGTGTTGTTACGGTTTCCTCCCGAGGCGCCGAGACGGTGATCGGGCGCGAGCAGCGCGACAAGGAAGTTCTTGGTGGTGGTCTTGCCGACCGACCCGGTCACCGCCGCGACCTGCCAGTGGCGTTCGCGTCGCTCACGACGGGCGAGCTCGTGGTACGCGACCAGTGGATCATCGACCCGCACCAGCGCGCGCTGGGGAGGCGGCGCCGCGAGATCGGCATCGCGGCGCACCAGCGCCGCCGCCGCGATTTCGAGCGCGGCGCCGACAAACTCGTGACCGTCGCGACGCCCTCCCGGCAGGGCCACGAAGAGATCGTCACCCTCGAGCCGTCGCGAATCGACCTCGGCGCCGTGGACCGCCACACCGGTGTAGCCCTCAACCTCGCCGCCGAGCACGTCAGCTATCTCCGCCGCGGTCATACGCACCGTTCCCTCCCCGCCTCGGAGGGCAGAACCTCGTGGTCGGAGAACGGAATCTCGGTGTCGCCGGTCAGCGAGCCTTCGCCGAGGCACCGGTAAAGGACCTTCATCTTCACGCGCCGTTCTCCACCGTCGAATCCTGCCGCCG
>JAIVTZ010000470.1:0-3713 GCA_049188105.1 Deltaproteobacteria bacterium
CTGGTGCCACGCACCTCCGCCGCACCTCATGGTGGGGGATTGGATGAATAATCCGAAATCCGAAATTCGAAATCCGAAATTTGTCCCGCGGTGGCCCGGTGCGAATTGAGAATTGAGAACTGAGAACTGAGAATTCAACCTCGGGGGTGTACCCTGTCGCCGGAGGCTGCCATGAAGCGTTTCTGGATCGTGGTTGCGGCGTTGTCATTGTTCGCCTGTGCGCCTGCCGAGGAGCCCGCCGATCTTGTGCTCATGGGTGGACGAATCGTCACCATGGATGCCTCGAACCCCGTGGTAGAGGCCCTTGCCGCCCGCGGCCAGGAGCTGGTGGCAGTGGGTTCGGAGAAGGAAATTCGCCGGCTGATCGGACCCGACACCGAGGTCATCGATCTCGGCGGTGCGCTTGCGGTGCCGGGCCTCATCGACGCCCACGCTCACTTCCTCGGCGTCGGACGAGCGAAGATGCAGCTCGACCTCCGCACCGCGGCCGACTTCGACGAGATCGTGGCGATGGTCGAGGAGGCGGTTGCAGGGGCCGAGCCCGGGCAGTGGATCCTCGGCCGCGGCTGGCACCAGGAGAAATGGAAGCAGGCCCCCGATCCCAACGTTTCCGGGCTGCCCTACCACGACGCTCTGAGTGCGGTGTCGCCGGACAACCCGGTCATGCTCACCCACGCCAGCGGCCACGCGACGATGGTCAACGGCCTCGCCCTCGAGCTGGCCGGCGTTGACGACCGGACCCAGGATCCGCCGGGGGGGGAGATCGTCCGTGATGCTCGCGGACGCGCGATCGGCGTGCTGCGCGAAACCGCGGAAGACCTGGTGGCGGCCAAGCTCGACCGCGAGTGGGACGAGGCGACTGTGCGCCGGATGGTGGAGCTGGCGGGCGCTCAGTGTCTGGCCGATGGCATCACATCGTTTCAAGATGCGGGCTCGAGCTTCCGCCAGGTGGAGCTTTTCGAGCGCATGGCCGAAGCGGGCGAGCTTCCCATTCGGCTGTGGGTTATGCTGGCTGAGGATAACCAGGTCCTGGCCGAGCGGTTGCCGGGCTACAGGGTTCACCGAGAGGGAGGCGCCTTCCTCACCGTCGGCGGCATCAAACGCTGGATCGACGGCGCTCTCGGCTCCCACGGAGCGTGGCTGCTCGAGCCCTACTCGGATCTTCCCAAGAGCACGGGCCTCAACATTACCACCCCCGACGAGCTCCGCGAGTCCGCACGGCTGGCGGCAGAGCACGGCCTCCAGCTCTGCTCGCACGCGATCGGCGACCGCGCCAACCGGGTGACCCTCGACGTCTACGAGGAGGCGCTGGCGATGGTTTCCGACGGCCTCGACCGCCGCTGGCGGGTCGAGCACGCCCAGCACCTGGCGCCGGAGGACATCCCTCGATTCGGCGAGCTCGGCGTCATCGCCGCCATGCAACCCATCCACTGCACCTCCGACGGACCATGGGTGGTGTTGCGTTTGGGTGAGGAGCGGGCCAAGAGCGGCGCGTACGTGTGGCGCACCCTCCTCGACTCGGGGGCGGTGATCGCCAGCGGCACCGACGCGCCGGTGGAAGCGGTGGACCCCATCGCCTCCTTTCACGCGGCGGTGACCCGGCAGATGTCGGATGGTGCGTTCTTCTATCCCGGGCAGGTGATGACCCGCGAAGAGGCGTTGCGGGCGAGGACCCTGGAGGCGGCCTACGCCGCCTTCGAGGAGGACATCAAGGGATCGCTCGAGGCCGGCAAGCTGGCGGACGTGACGGTGCTTTCGAAAGACATCCTCGAAGTACCGGCGGAGGAGATCCTCGACACAAAGGTGCTGTACACAATCGTCGGAGGGAAAGTGCGGTACCGGGGGGAGTAGAAATTTCGAATTTCGAATTTCGAATTTCGAATTTGCAGCGCGGGGAATGGCCGAGCGACTTGAGCCTGTTACTGGCGCCCTGCGGGCGCCGTGAAGCACCACCGCCAGCGGGGGGTTCATTGGCTCCTCCTTCGGATGAGCCTTGAACCCAGACCGCTGCCGTCGGCGGTTTGCCCATGATTGAGCAGAGGGATTTCGGAGGCCGAATATCTCCCCGTTCGGCCAGCTAACTTGACCGCGGGCAACCCGCTTCCGGCCCTCGGGTGGCCCTCCACCGCGCCGATAAATTCGAAATTCGAAATTCGAAATTCGAAATCTGTGCGGCCCTGAACCCTGAACCCTGAACCCTGATCCCCCTCTGATAAGCTTTTAGGGACGGAAAAGAGGCCACCCATGCCTGGCTACATCCACACCTGTGGGAACTGCGGCTCGCACATGCAGGTCCATGACCGTTATCTCGGGCGGACCCTCAAGTGCACCTCGTGCCGTACCGAGTTTGAGGCGGCGCTCCCCGAAGGGACCATCTCGGAAGAACCCGTCTTGCCGACAGTGGACGAGAAATCGAAACCAGGCGCCAAGCGCTTCCTCCCTTGGCTCCTCGTGCTCGTGCCGGTGGTGGCGGTCATCTGGTGGTTGGGCCAGGACCACAGCGAGGGCGTCGGCAAGACCGTATTCCGCACCGAGCGCGGTGTCGGTTCCAACGCGACCCTCGATACGGGTCTCGATCGGCCGGTGCTCGTGGCCCTCGACCAGGAGTCCGTGGGAGCGCTGGTCGACATGCAGAGCGGTGCGATTGAGGTCGGGGTGACCTCGTTGATGAACAACGATGATCGCTTCCTCGAGATCGAGGCGGGCACCAGGATCCGCGTCCTCGGGTACGCCAACAACAGCCGCGAGGCGAGGGTCCGCATCCTCGAGGGTCCGTGGGATAGCCGGATCGTCTGGGTGCCGGCACGTTGGATCCGATGAGCGACGGCACAAAAGCCATCGAATTCGGAATTCGGAATTCGGAATGACGGCCCGGCCACCCGGAAAAGTGGTCCGAGCTAGCACGCAAAGACGCGCCAAGGAGGATTGCCTCATGATTACGAAGCTGCGACCGGTGTTCTCGACCATGTTGATTTTGGCGGTGGTTCTCGCAGTCTGCGGGATCGCCGACGCCAGGCGCGGCGACCCGCCGAAGTCGATGACCTCGAAGGCCGCCTCGATCAACGAGGTGCCGGTCCTGGAGCTGGAGGCCGTCAATCGGGCGGCGCTGTTGGCCGAGGATAAGGTCAGAGCGGCCTCAAGACCCGGGCCGTTGCGCTTTGCCCTCCCCGATGACGTCAAGATGACTCCAGCCGACAGCGGCACCTGGGAAGATCTCCCGAACGGCGGTCGTCTGTGGCGGCTGCGGATCCACGCGCCCAACGCCACCGACCTCAACTTCGGTTTCACGCGGTACCGGCTGCCGCCGGGCGCGACCCTGCACATCATCGGCGAGGCCGACGGCTACTACCAGGGGCCCTACACCACGCGCGACAATAAGGACCACGGTGAGCTGTGGACGGCGGTTGTGCCGGGCGAGCGGGCAGTGATCGAGCTCTTCGTGCCCACAGGAGCCGCCTTCGAGCCCGAGCTCGAGCTGGGGCGCATTGGCCGCGGCTACCTCGATCTCTTCCGACGGGGCGAGGACGCCGACAAACGGGGCGCCTGCAATATCAACGTGGTGTGTCCCCAGGGCGACCCCTGGCGGGACCAGATCCGCTCCGTCGCCAGGTACACCATCAGCGGCATGTACCTCTGCACGGGTAGCCTGGTGATCGACCAGCCGGGCTCCCTCACCCCCTACTTCCTGTCAGCCGCCCACTGCTCGGTGAACG
>JAIVTZ010000471.1:0-3693 GCA_049188105.1 Deltaproteobacteria bacterium
GGTGTTATTGGCGTCTTTGGTGCTCAACCGACCACCACGTGTGTTGAGCGAAATCGTCATTCGTGCCTTTGGCCCTCAATTGACCCCTTATGCCGTGAGCCGCGAAGCGGCGGCACATAATTAGCCTGGGGCGTGAGCCCCAGGTTCAACATCGACAACGAGCTGGAAGCCGCGAAGCGGCGACAGACAAACAGCGAATAGCTGTTGGCCATTAGGCCAGTGCCCTTGCGATGAGCTAATACCTATTACCTAATACCTACCCCTTCGGCTTCAGATAACACGCCAACGCCGGCAGGAGGACGATCGCTCCGAGCATGTTGACCAGGAACATGAAGGTCAGGAGGATGCCCATGTCGGCCTGAAACTTGATCGGCGCGAAGATCCAGGTGGCGACCCCGATCGCCAGGGTGACGCCGGTGAAGATCACACCGCTGCCGGTGAGCTTGAGGGTTGCGAGATAGGCGTCGTGGATCGACAGACCCTCCTTCAGCAGGCTACTGAATCGGCTGTAAATGTAGATTCCATAGTCGACGCCGATGCCGACACCGAGGGCCACAACCGGCAGTGTCGAGGTCTTGAGACCGATCTCGAGGATGGCCATGAGGGCGTATGCGAGGACCGACACCAGGGCGAGCGGGATCACGATGCACAGGGTGCCCTTCACCGATCGGAAGGTGATCAGGCAGAGCAGGATGATCGCCGCGAAGACCCACAACAGGATCGGGAATTGGGCCGCCGAAACGACCTCGTTGGTGGCCGCCATGACGCCGACATTTCCGGTTGCGAGCCGGAACTTCACGTCCTCCGATCCGTGTTCGGCCTGGTAGGCCTTGACCTCGGCGACGATGCGTTCGATGGTCTCAGCCTTGTGGTCGACGGTGTAGATGTAGACCGGCATGACGCTGCATTCGGCATTCAACAGACCCGTGGCGGTGTCGATGTAGGTCACCGCCTGCGCCATGGTGGAGGGGTTGCGGGGCAGCACGCGCCACTTCAGGCTGCCCTCGTTCCAGCCGGCGTTGATGATCTTGGCGACGATGCCGATGCCGAAGACCGACTGGACGCCGGGGACGTTGCGCATGTGCCACTCGAAGCGGTCGATATTGGTCATCACGTCATGCTCGGTGCAGCCCTCGGGATGCGACTCGACGATCGTGGTGATGACGTCGACGCCGATCGAGAAGTGTTTGGTGATGAAGTCGGTGTCGATGTTGTACTGCGAGTCCGCGCGCAGCTCGGGCACGCCGGCGTGGAGGTCGCCGATCTTGATCTGTTTCGCCTTCCAACCGCCCACCACAAAGAGCACGGCCGCCGCGGAAACGATGATCGCCGCGTTTCGTGGCGTCGTAACCCCGCCGAGCACGGACCAGAGCCGGTCCATCTTGGTCGCCCGCTCATGTAGCTTCTCCTGGTAGTTGGCAGTGAGCTGGACGTATGAGAGCAATACCGGCACCAGGATGAGGTCGGTAAGAATGATGACCGCCACGCCGAGGCTGGCGGTGATCGCCATCTCCTGGATCATGCGGATCTCGATCAGCATGATGGTGATGAAGCCGATGGTGTCCGAGAGCAGGGCGATCCCCCCAGGCACCAGCAGCCGTCGGAAGGTCGAGCGTGCGGCCGTTTGGCTGTCGGCGCCGTCGAAGACCTCGGCGCGGAAGGCCGAGATCATCTGAACGCCGTGACTCACACCGATAGCGAAGATCAGGAACGGCACCAGGATCGACATCGGGTCGATGCCGAAACCGAGCAGGGTGAGGAGCCCGAGCTGCCAGATGACGGCGACCAGCGAGCACCCGAGCACGATGATGGTCAGCTTGAAGCTCTGCGAGTAGACGTAGACGAAGACCGCGGTGATGATGAAGGCGATCAGGAAGAAGAGCACCACCCTGGCGGCGCCCGACGCGATGTCGCCGATGACCTTGGCGAAGCCGATGATGTGGTAGTCGAATTCGACGCCGATCTCGTGATTGCTGTACTTGTCCCGAACCCCCTCGAGCAGGCCGGCAACGTCGATGTAGTCGAGCTTCTCGCCGGTGGTCGGGTTGACCTCGAGAAGCTCCGCAACGACGATCGCCGAGCTGAAGTCATTGGCCACCAGCCGGCCCATGTAGTTGGACTTGAGGATGTTCTCGCGCACCTTGGCGAGCCCTTCGGGAGTCGGCTCGAAGTCGTCCGGGATCACGTTGCCGCCCGAGATGCCGTCCTCGACGACCTCGGTGAAGCGGACGTTGGGGGTGAAGAGCGACATCACCCGCGTCCGATCGACGCCCTCGATGAAGAAGACGTCGTCGGTGAGCTCGGCCAGGACCTCGAAGAACTTGGGAGTGAAGATGTCGCCTTCCCGCGCCCGGATGGCGATGACCACCCTATTGGCCCCCCCGAACTGATCGCGGTATTCGACGTAGGTCTTGATGTACTCGTGCTTGAGGGGCAGGAGCTTGGCGAAGCCGGCGTCGATCTTGAGGTGGGACGCCTCATACATCATGAAGATCGTCAGAATGATGAATATGGCGACAACCAATCGACGGTTGTTGAAGATCAGGTTTTCGAGCATGGTCTTCATGGCGCTACTCCCCCCTTCCGCCGGCGAGCTCGCTCACCGGCAGTAATCGGACGCCGAACTCACCGACCAGGAGCAGCGAGTCGTCCGATGCCTGGACCACGGTCTGGATGCCGCGGCGGCTCGACTGCTCACGAAGCTCAAAGGTGCGGCCGCCGTCCGAGGAGACCAGCACGATGCCGCCGAGCCCGGTGATGACGATCATTCCATCGTCGAGACGGATTCCGTCGGTCAGCATGGCCACGGTGCCGGTCTCGATCTCCAGCCAGCTCTCGCCCGCATCCTCCGATCGGAAGAGATGGCCGCGCAGACCGAAGAGCAGGACGACATCATCCTCGAGCGGGAGGACGCCGAAGAACGAGCCCCCATAGGGTGACGGAAGCTCGATCCACGTCGCGCCCCCGTCGTCCGACCGGTAGGCCATGCCCGCTTCGGCCGCCATATAGAGGCGCCCGTCCGCAGCGAGTGCGATCTGGTGCAGATGCCAATCGGTGTCGCCGATCGGCTCGAAGCTCCAGGTCGTACCGCCGTCGGAGGTCGTGTAGTAGCTGCCGTACGCTCCGATGGCGATGCCGTTCTCGGCATCCGAGAACCAGACGTCGAAGAGCGGCGCCTCGTCCTCGGGCGCCCAATGCACGCGCTCCCAGGTCACGCCTCCGTCCTCCGTCCGCAGGATCACCGAGTCATGGCCCACCACCCAGCCGAGGTTGCGGTCGTAAAAGTCGACGCCGGTGAGGGTCGCCCTTGTCGGCACCTCGGCCTGCTGCCAGGTCTCACCGCCGTCCGACGAGATGAGGATGTGGCCGCGATGGCCCACCGCCACCAGCGCACCGTCGATGGCGACGGCGTCCAGCTTTAGCGAGTGAGCGGCGAGGGGGGCCTGAATCGACATCTCGGGCGCGTCCTCGTCCTGAGCCGGCGCCTGATGTGCGGGACTCAAGACGAGGACCACCGCGATCGCGATGAGGGTCCACTTATTTCGGATGGGGGTGGAAGGGGATCGGGTCATAAGTTCTCCGACCCGGGCGTGCGGGTTGCCCGCGAAAAGGGAGTCCATCAGCCGTTCTCCTGTGGTTCGTCGGTTATTCCGACCATAAAACAATGGCGGTCGGACCGTTGCCGGCCCGACC
>JAIVTZ010000472.1:0-3692 GCA_049188105.1 Deltaproteobacteria bacterium
TCGCCAAGGACTGAGCAGCGTCGATCTCAAATATCACAGCCCCCGGACCGCCGTGCGGCCCGGGGGCGTTTTTTTTGAATCCTAGTGGCTGTCCGTCTCGCCTTGCTCACCGGCAGCGAATCTCCAGACCCATAATTCCCGCAGAATTGTAGGGTGGGCCTTGGCCCACCTTCAGAGTTGTTCCCATATCTTTGGCGACTCGGAAAGCGATGTCACAGGAAGTGGCCCGGCCCTATGGGTCACGAATTTCGTCGAACGCGGGATTTTTCCAAGAGGCTTCCAAATCTGTTCATTCGGTTTTGCAGCCGTCTCGGCTGCTTATCTGCGCTAGAACGTGAAGGTGGCGCCGACCGAGAACATGTAGACCTCGTCGGCGTCCGCGATCTCGAAGCGCTCGCCCTCGGCGCGCACGGCGAGTGAGCCCAGCCGGAGGGCAACCCCGAGGCCCCACACGGCGTCGGTTCCGCTGTCCGAGTCGTGCTCCACGATGTCCTCGAAAGCGGCCCGGATGTCGGCGTCCCACGATATGAGACCGACCTTGGCGAATAGATCCACGGGTCCGATGGGCAGGTATCCAACCGCAAACGCATCCCAGCCAGTGACCCCGATCTTGATGTCGATATCTTCAATGTCACCGATGACGTCGCTTGGGCTGCCGAGATCGACATAACCCGCCTCCACGCCGAAGAAGCTCATCAAGCGATATCCTGCAAAGAGCTTGTAGGCGAAGTCGCCGTCGGAAAAGTTAACGTCGCCGAGCTCGTCGTCAAAATCGCTGACCTCGATCGACGAGCCGCCGATGCTGGCGCCGATGTAGAGACCGTTGTCCGCGGCCGCGGCAGGGATGGTCGCCACCGCCAGGATCGCTACCAGGCACAGTGTGCTCTTCTTCATTTTCTGAAGATCTCCTTTCAATCGTTGAGCTGATTCTCCAGGTGATTCTACGTCATCGCGTAGCTTCGGTTTTTATCGGGCGTGGGGAAGAGGTGACCGGGAACACCGACGGCATCAGGCGCCCGCCGCGCTCGCCGCCAACCGGGAGAGAAGCACGGGCGGGGTTTCTCCTTTTGCCGATATTGGGCTACCGTGCCGTAGTGTTTGGTGGAGACGTCATGGCTAGCCCGTTCCCATCCGGAAACTCCGGACGAGAACTAGCCCGCATATCTCACCGGGTTTGTAGCGAGGGCGGCGAAGCGCATTGAAGGACACGATTGAAACGACGCGGGCGCGTATTGCGCCGTACGTACGGCAAACGCCGTGCCGGGTGTCGGCTGTGCTCGGCGAGGCGATCGGCGGCACGGTGTTTCTCAAGCTCGAGAACCTCCAGACCACGGGTTCCTTCAAGCTCCGCGGGGTGGTCAACAAGATCCTCTCGCTGTCCGAGGCGGACTCGCAGAGGCTCCTGATCGCGGCCTCCACCGGGAACCACGGCGCGGCCTTTGCCCATGCACTGGAGCTCTTCGGTCTCAAAGGCAAGCTCTTCATGCCGAAGACCTCGGCAGCGGTCAAGATCGAGAAGATGCGCTCGACAGGGGTCCCGTTCGAGCTGGTGGGCGACGACTGCATCGAGGCCGAGGTCCACGCCGCCGCCTTCGCGCGCGACAACGGCTGCGTGTGGATCTCGCCCTACAACGACCCCGAGGTGGTCAACGGGCAGGGCACGATCGCCGTCGAGCTGGTGGAGCAGGTGGGAACGATCGACGCGGTCCTGGCCCCGGTCGGCGGGGGAGGGCTCATCTCGGGGATCGCGGGCTATCTGAACGCGGTGGACCCGTCGATCGAGGTGATCGGCTGTCAGCCGGTGAACTCCTGTGTCATGTACGAGTCGATCAAGGCCGGGGGGATCGTCGACATCGAGAGCCTGCCGACGGTCTCCGACGGTACCGCCGGCGGTATCGAAAAGGGCTCTGTCACCTTCGACCTGTGCCGGCGTCTGGTCGATGATTTCATCCTCCTCGAGGAGGCGGAGATCATCGCGGCGATGCGCTTCCTCGACCAAGAGGAAGGGCTGATGATCGAGGGTGCGGCTGCCCTTCCGGTGGCAGCGATGCTCAGGGACAGGACGAGGTTTGCCGGTCGCCGAACCGTTCTGATAGTGTCCGGCGGTCGGGTGAACCGGTCGATGTTCGAGGGATTTCTCGAGGCGGAAACGGACGATGCCGGCGACAAGGAGATGATATGAAGATCCCCATCTTCGAGCTCGAACGGGTGCAGTCGATGTATGAGAACACGGTCGAGTACAACCTGACCGAAAGCGGCTTTCACCCCTACCGGTTGGACGAGCTGCTCAGCGCGGATCAGCTCGTCGAGCTGTCGCGGACCGTGCTCGGATACGGTCAGACCAACGGGTCGATTCCCCTTCGCGAGCGTATTGCCGCCCTCTACGACGGGCAAGGTATCGACAATGTCCTGGTGACCAACGGCTCGTCGGAGGCCAACTTCGTCGCCTGCCACACCCTGGTAGAGGCCGGCGACGAGGTCGTGATCATGGTCCCCAACTACATGCAGATATGGGGCATCGTCGAGGAGATGGGCGCTCAGCCGTTGGCCTTCCACCTGCGCGAGGAGAACGACTGGGCGCCGGATCTCGACGAGCTGCGCCGATTGGTAACGGACCGTACGAAGATGATCACGGTCTGCAACCCCAACAACCCGACGGGTTACACGCTCTCGGAAGAGGAGATGGGGGAGATCGTGGCGATCGCAGACCATGTCGGTGCGTGGATCCATGCCGACGAGGTCTATCGGGGGGCCGAGCTTGACGGGGTGGAGCTGCCGAGCTTCGTCGGCCGGTACCGGAAGGTCATCGTCAACGGGGGACTGTCCAAGGCCTATGCGCTTCCGGGACTGCGAATCGGGTGGCTGGTGGGCCCCGCCGAGATCATCGCCGACTCGTGGGCCTACCACGACTACACCTCGATCACGGCGGGGATTCTGAGCAACCGCATCGCCGCGATCGCCTTGGCGCCGGAGGTGCGACCGGGAATTCTCGCGCGTAATCGGTCGATGCTGCTGCAAAATCTCCAGGTCCTGCTCGATTGGCTCGCCCCCTACGGCGACCTCTTCCGCTTTGTGCCGCCGAAGGCCGGCGGGATGGCGTTCATGCACTACGATCTCGAGATCAACTCGACCGAGCTGGCGGACTGGCTGCGCACGGAAAAGAGCGTCTTCATCCTCGCCGGCGACACCTTCGGTATGGACCGCTACTTCCGGCTCGGCATCGGCGCTGAAAAGGCGACGCTCACCACCGGCCTCGAACGCATCGGCGATGCGCTCAAGGACCGATTCGGAGTGTAATCACTGGTCCGCAGTCCTGAGAATCTCGGGGGATTCCCGGGAGCGCGAGTCATGAGAGTTTGGCCTGTGAACGAGCGCCAACGGCGCGATAGATTCATAGCCTGGGGCGTCAGCCCCAGGTGGCGGGCGTCACAATACCCGGGAGCCCTGAAAGGGCGACAGATTGCGGCTGCGGCGTGAGCCGCAGCCATCATCTTCTGATTGTCTGTCGCCGCTTCGCGGCTAATGAATTTTTTTCACCATGTTCCTGGGGTTACTGACGGCCTTCGGCCGTCGTGACGCACCGCCGCCAGCGCGTGGCTCATGGCCTCCTCCTTCGGATGAGGCTTGAGCTCACTGCGCTGCCGTCGGCGGGTTGGCGCCCCAGGCTATGAATCTATCGCGCCTTCGGCGCT
>JAIVTZ010000473.1:0-3687 GCA_049188105.1 Deltaproteobacteria bacterium
CAACGATGAGGCCGCTGAAAGTCGTAGGCGGGTCCTTTAGGGCCCGCCACCCAACTCAGGAGAGCAACTTCCCGAGCTGCTCGAGGATCTCGGCCTCGATGGGCGCCAGGGTGCTCGTGCCGTCGTCTTCGGCGTGTGGGTCGAAGGCGGAGCCGGTGATTGCGAAGATCACGCCGTCTCCGGACTCGGGGTGCACCCAGACTCCGGCCAGGAGGCCGTAGGCCTCGCCGAAATGTCCTACCCAGCTCCGGTCATCACCGGCAAAGAGCCGGTCCCCCTCGGTCTCACTCGTGATGACCCGGAGCCCGGGTGCGTAGGCATTGAGTCTGCCGGTGTAGTCCTCGAGATTCTGCTTGTCCGGATCGTAACGCCAGACTGGGCGCCGCAGCTCCGCCATGCTCTCGGGAGCGAGCATCCGGACGTCGCCGACACTGCCATCGCCGAGAAAGAGCTTGGCCAACGTTTCGAGCCCCCTCAGTGACATCCGCGCTCCGCCTTGCGGGCTGAATTGAGCTCCGTTGGTTCCGGGGAGGTACTCCGCATCATCGGGCAGGGCCGTGGGAATGCCCTCGCTCAGGTCGTCGACTTGGGCCACCCAATCACCCTCAGGGTGCCAGATCTCCTCCCGGTCACGCTTGCGGTAGAGCGTCGCCAGACTCTCCTGCTCGGGCTCGGAAAGCGCGGCTACGTTGAACCCTCCCGGCAGTCCCAGAGGCGCGAAGAAACGCTGGCGCATCAGCTCGTCGAAGCGCACGCCCGTCACCTTCTCGAGGATGGTGCCCACGACCCCGTAGTTCAGGTTGGCGTATTCGAAATAGGCACCCGGTCCTCGATCCGTGTCCTCTTCATTGATCTGGAATCGCTCGTTGAAGTCCGGATCGGAGGGATCGAACGCTTCCTGAAGAGCGCGCGGGTATCGAATGATGTAGGACTCGCCCGCATCGCGAATCGAGGAGATGTGGGCGAGAAGGTGCCGGAGAGTGATGGCGCGATCCGGGAAATTCGGGTTGCGAAGCTCCCAACCCAGGTACTCCGAAACGTCGCGATCCAGCTCCAGCTCTCCCTCCTCCACGAGCTGCATGACGACGATGGCGGAGAGCGTTTTCGAGATCGACGCGACTCGCATGAGGCTTTCGGGTGTCAGGGCTCGATCATTTCTCCCTGCCGGATCGATAGAGGCCCGTCCGAAGGTGGCCTCGAAGCTCAGCTCGCCGCTACGCAAAACTGCCACGGCAAGCCCGGCGAGGGCCCGGGTCGGATCCCCGCCGCCATCCGTCAGATCGGACAGCTCGCTGCGCACTTCGTCTTCTATCTGCATGACAGATCTATTCGAATCCGCCGGCCCGCTCCCGCCGCAAGCGATGATCGAGAGAACCCACGCGGTGACGGCCAGCCCCACTGGAATGTGTCTCATGGAGGGCACTATGGCATGGTCTGCCCCTCAAGGCGAGGGGTGCGCCTGATTGCCGGAGTAGACTGACCGGCGGGGGTAGGTCCATGAACCCAACTCGGGTGTCAAAGCTGTTGTTCGTGTCACTGCTGGTGGTGGCCGGCTGCGAGCGTGGACTGAATATCCACGATCGTCCCATCCCGTTCTCGGCTGATCGCGTGAGCGCCACCCTGCAATACATCACAGACCACTATGGCGAGAACCCCGAGGACATCTCGATCGTTCCCCGCATCATCGTCCTGCATTGGACGGCCATCGATGGATTCGAGGAGAGCTTCGCCGCCTTCGATCCGGAGGAGCTGGGCGGGTCCCGACCCGATCTCGCCGCCGCGGGAGGGGTCAACGTCTCGATTCAGTTCCTCGTCGATCGAGACGGCACGGTCTACCGGCTCATGCCCGAGACCTGGATGGCCAGGCATTGCATCGGTCTCAACTTCTCGGCCATTGGGGTCGAGAACGTGGGTGGCGGTTCCAGCATCGACAATATGACCGATGAGCAGATCGCGGCCAACATCCAACTCGTGCGCTACCTCGCCGAGAAGTACCCCACCATCCGGTACCTGATCGGCCACATGGAGTACCGGGATTTCGAAGGCCACCCGCTGTGGCTGGAGCTGGACGAGGGTTACCGGACGGAAAAGGTCGACCCGGGCGACCGCTTTATGACCGCCGTCCGAGATGCCGTCGCCGATTTGGGGCTTGAGGGTCCGCCTTGACGAGAAGAGAGGTCTGATAGCATCACACGATCCCGTGTGACGGGCATGCGATGCTCGTAATCAGCCACAGGAGAACTTTTGCTCAGCAATCCCACAGCCATCTTCATCTTCCTCGCCGGTCTCCTGGGCACCATCTTCTGGCTCAGCGGTCTGCCGCGGCTCCAACCGCTGTTCCGGGTGACGCCGGCGGTCATCTACGTCTATTTTCTCCCGGCGCTGAGCACCAGCCTCGGAATCACCCCGGCCAGCTCCCAGGCCTACGACTGGATGATTCGCTATCTGCTTCCGGTGAGTCTCCTGCTGTTGATGGTGACAGTCGACCTCCGTGCCGTCATGCGCCTCGGCAGCAAGGCGTTGATCATGATGCTGGCGGGGTCGGCGGGGATCATTATTGGCGGACCCGTGGCGTTGGCTCTGCTGGGGCGATTCCTGCCGGCGGACACCTGGATGGGTCTGGCGGCGCTGTCGGGCAGTTGGATCGGCGGCGCACCCAACATGGTGGCCATCAAGGAGAGCGTGGGTACGCCGGACTCCCTGATGGGTCCCATCATCGTCGTCGATACCGTGGTCGCCTACGGTTGGATGGGAGTGCTCCTGTTCTTGAGCACCTGGCAGGGGAAGATCGATGCCTGGTTGCGTGCCGATACCGAGGCCATTGATGCCCTGGACGGCCGTTTGGCGACGATGGATGACGAGCGGCGACCGATGGAGGTCCGGGATCTGGCCGTCATCCTGGGGCTGGGGTTCGGCGCCGCGGCCGTGTGCATCTGGGTAGGAGACAAATTGCCCCGGTTGGGTGATCCCACCATCATCAGCCACACGACCTGGACAGTGGTCCTGGTGACGTCGTTGGGGCTGGCGCTGTCATTCACACCGGTCCGACGTCTCGAGCAGGTGGGGGCCTCACGTGCCGGTTACCTGGCGCTCTACCTGATGTTGACCGCCATCGGCGCCCAGGCCGACCTCAAGAAGGTCGTCGAAGCGCCTCTCTACTTGTTGGTGGGTGTGATCTGGCTCGGGATTCACATCGTCGTGCTCTTTATGGTGGCGCGCCTCGTGCGCGCGCCGCTGTTCTTTATCGCCACCGGGAGCATGGCGAATGTGGGCGGGGTGGTCTCGGCGCCGATAGTGGCGTCGGTTTACAGGCGTTCCCTGGCTCCGGTGGGCGTCCTCATGGGGGTCTCGGGTTATCTGATCGGGATCTACGGAGCCCTCTTGTGTGCGTGGCTGTTGTCTCTCGTCGCCCGCGCATTGGGCTTTCTTTCGTGAGGGTTCGCCTATTTCGACTTTCTCTTTCTGATTGGTCTTGGAAGCCGTCCCTCGTCCCGGAGCATCCGGCGCAAGAGGAATTCGATCTGCGCGTTGACGCTGCGCAGATCGTCTCCCGCCCAACGCCTCAAGGCATCGAGGACCTTGGGGTCCAGACGCAGCAGAAAGGCCTCGCGTTTCGTCACGTGTAAAGGCTGCCGGTGTTCACCACGGGCTGGGTATGACGGTCGCTGCACAGCACCACCAGGAGAT
>JAIVTZ010000474.1:0-3682 GCA_049188105.1 Deltaproteobacteria bacterium
ATCCCGGCCCCGGGCGAAAGCTGTACCGGCTCGATTTCAAGCTCGGATGGGGCCGCCTGCTGGCCAAGCTCACCGGACCCGCGGAACACGTGGCCGATCGTCGGGGCGTAGAGGACGCGGGCGAATAACCAAGAGGGGGAGGGTTGAGATGAGCGGAAGAAGAGTGGTGCTGATGGTGGCAATCGTTGTCGTCACGATGTTGGCGACCGGCCCTGTGGCGGCCCAGACCAAGCTGCTGAGATTCCCGGACATCCACGGCGACGAGGTGGTCTTCTGCTACGGCGGCGACCTGTGGACCGCGTCCTCTCAGGGCGGCCGCGCGCAGCGGCTGACCGCTCACCCGGGCCAGGAGCTCTTCCCGAAGTTCTCGCCGGACGGGAAAATGATCGCGTTCACCGGACAATATGACGGCGACGAGCAGGTCTACGTGATGCCCGCATCCGGCGGCGTTCCAAAACAGCTCACCTACTACCCGGCCGTCGGTCCCCTGCCCCCCCGCTGGGGCTACGACCACCAGGTCTACGGATGGACGCCGGACGGCAGCAAGCTGCTGTTTCGGTCGCTCCGAGACACTGACGGAATCGAGAACCAGACAGCCCTCTACACGGTCGACATCGATGGCGGGCTCCCGGTCAAGCTACCGATGCCGACGTCGGGCGCGGGCGACTTCTCCCCGGACGGCGCGCGGATCGTCTACTCGCCGCTCTTCCGCGACTTCCGCACGTGGAAGAGGTACGAGGGCGGCTGGGCGCAGGATCTCTACATCTTCGATCTCGAGGGCCACGTGGCCGAGAGCATCGCCGCCGGCGTCCGGACCGAGCGCGATCCGATGTGGATCGGAGACACCATCTACTTCGCCTCCGATCGTGACGGCACCCTCAATCTCTACGCCTACGGTATCGATGATGGTGACGTGCGTCAGCTCACTCACGAGACAACGTGGGATGTGCGCTGGCCGAGCTCGGACAACCGGGGCCGGATCGTCTACGAGCTCGACGGTGAGCTGCACGTCTACGACATCGGCAGCGGGAGTGATTCGAAGCTCTCGATCACGGTCCCGGACGACGGTCTCGCCATGCGCCCGTCGCGCTATCCGGCGTACGAGAACATCGAGGACGTGGCGCTGAGCCCGAAGGGGGAGCGTGCGGTCTTCACGGCCCGCGGCGACATCTTCACCGTGCCGATCGAGAAGGGGCCGACCCGCAACCTGACCCACTCATCGAGCGCTCACGACAAGCGCGCCGCCTGGTCGCCCGACGGTCAGAAGATCGCCTTCATATCGGACATCACGGGGGAGGAGCAGGTCTACCTGATCGACCAGGACGGCAGCGGTGAGCCGGAGCAGCTGACGGATGATTTCCGCGCCATGCTCTACACCCCGGAGTGGGCGCCGGACGGCCAGCGGCTGGCCCTATCGGACAAGAACGGCAAGCTCTACGTCCTGACCCTCGCCGGGAGGGAGGTCGTGGAGATCGCCGACGACACGCGGGGGCGGATCTTCGACTACGCGTGGTCGCCCAACGGCGGTCATCTGGCGTTCTCGATGCAGGATGTCAACGGCTTCAACTCGATCTACATCTGGAGCGTCTCGGATGGCGTCCTCCGCCGCATCACGAGCGCCTACCACGAGGAGTACGGCCCGGCCTGGGGAGTGGAGGGGAACTACCTCTACTACCTCTCCGACCGTGAGTACGCGCCCCAGATCAGCCAGATCGAGTGGAACATCGCCGGCAACCGGATGACCGGGATCTTTGCCCTCGCCCTGCGTGCAGATGTGGAAAACCCGTTCGGTCCCGAGAGCGACGAGGTGACGACCGGGGACGAGGAGGAGAAGGACGATTCCTCCGACAACACAGCGAAGAAGAAGAAGTCCAATGGCGCGGACAAGGCGAAGGACGAGAAGAAGAAGGAGCCCATCGCCATCGACTTCGACGGGCTCGCCGATCGAGTGACCCGGGTACCGGTCGAGGCCGCCAACATCGGTGGTCTCGCGGCGATCGAGAGTCACCTCCTATACAGCAAACGCGGGGCGCCGTTCTATGGCCGGCAGAGCGCAGCCAAACCGAGCCTACACATCTTCGAGCTCTCCAAGCGCAAGGCGTCGACCCTGGTCGAAGACGTGTCCGGGTACGTCGTGTCGGCCGACGGCAAGAAGGTCCTCGCGCACCAGGGAAAGGCGTACAAGCTCTACGACGCCAAACCGAAGGCCAAGGACCCGAAAACTATCGACACCAAGCACATGATGGTGGATCGAGTGCCGTCCGAGGAGTGGGCGCAGATCTTCGACGAGGTGTGGCGCCGCTACCGCGACTTTTTCTACGTGCCCAACATGCACGGCTATGACTGGCCGGCGATCGGTGAGCAGTATCGGCAGCTGGTGCCTCACGTGGCCCATCGATCGGATCTCAACTATGTCATTGGCGAGATGATCTCCGAGCTCAGCGTGGGCCACGCCTACATAGCCGGCGGCGACTACGAGATCCCCGAGCGGCCGAAGGTCGGGCTCCCCGGAGCGCGCTTCGAGCTCGATGCGGCGTCCAACCGCTACCGCATCGCGCGGATCTACCGCGGTCAGAATGAGGAGAAGAACTACCGGTCTCCGCTCACCGAGGTCGGCGTCGACGTCGACGAGGGCGCGTATGTGCTGGCCGTCGACGGCGTCGAGCTGACCGGCGACGACAACCCCTACCGTCTCCTCCAGCATAAGACCGACCCGGTGACCCTGACCGTGAACACGGCGCCCACCCTCGAGGGTGCGCGCGAGATCACGTATGAGCCCATCGCCTCGGAGGCGAAGCTCCGCTACCTCGACTGGGTGCTCGGAAACCTCGAGCAGGTGAACGAGGCGACGGACGGCCGCGTTGGCTACATGCACTTGCCCGACATGGGGGCGAACGGGATCGCGGAGTTCATCAAGTGGTTCTACCCGCAGATCCGAAAAGAGGGGCTGATCGTCGACGTCCGCTCCAACGGCGGCGGCAACGTCTCCCAGATCATCATCGAACGGCTCGATAACAAGGTGCTCGGCACCCGCTTCGGAAACTTCTCCGACGAACCCAGGACCTACCCGTACACCGCCTTCCACGGGCACATGGTGTGCTTGATCTCGGAGACGTCGGCGTCGGACGGCGACATCTTCCCGCACTACTTCCGGGAGGCGGGCCTCGGACCGCTGATCGGCAAGCGCTCGTGGGGCGGCGTGGTCGGCATCTCGGGGACCGGGACCCTGATCGACGGCGGTACGGTCTACGTGCCTATGAGTGGTACCAACGCCGCGACCGGCGAGTGGATCATCGAGGGTTATGGGGTCGACCCCGACATCGAGGTCGACAACGATCCCCAGTCGATCATCGCCGGCCGCGACCCACAGCTCGAGCGGGGTATCACGGAGGTCATGCGGATGATCGAGGAGAACCCGAAGAAGCTGCCGGAGCGACCGCCGGATCCGGTGAAGACCAAGTAGGTACGGTGGTAGCCGGACGGGTGGAACGTCTGAACGTTCAACCATAGAACGTTGAACGTAATAACGTTGCGGTGCCTGAGCGCCGGAGGCGCGACAGACTCATAGCCTGTTCCCATCCGGAAACTCCGGATGGGGGCTGCGCGGTTCTCGATGCGGAAACGAGCGATTTTTGTGCAAGGTCAAGGAAGGCAAGGATTTGCGCGGAGGCGTACTCCTGTA
>JAIVTZ010000475.1:0-3680 GCA_049188105.1 Deltaproteobacteria bacterium
CAGGCCCTCAAATGGGGCGCGGGTAGCAACTCAAAACTCAAAACTAAGAACTCAAAACTGTCGAGAGCGGCAGCCTGGGTATTTCATGTACCTTCGTGCTCGGTGCGTTCGATGATCTCGTCTTGAAGCTCATGGGAGATGTCGCAGAAGTAGTCCGAATAGCCGGCGACTCGCACGATGAGATCGCGGTGGTTCGAGGGATCGGCCTGCGCCTCGCGCAGGGTCTCGGCGGTGACGACGTTGAACTGCACGTGGTGGCTGTCCATACCGAAGTAGCCCCGTACGAGGGCGGCCAGCATGTCGATGCCGGTCTCGTCCTCGAGAAGCTGGGGTGTGAACTTCATGTTGAGCAGCGTGCCGCCGGTCTTGAGCTGATCCATCTTGGCCGCGGACTTGAAGACCGCGGTCGGCCCCTGGCGGTCGGCGCCCTGCACCGGTGAGATCCCTTCCGACAACGGAAGACCCGCACAGCGTCCGTCGGGCATCGCGCCCATCACCGCCCCGAAGTAGACGTGGCAGGTGGTGGGCAGCATGTCGATGTGATACTCGCCGCCGCGAAGGTTGGGCCGCCCCTCGACGGTGTCGTGATACGCCTCGAAGCACCGAACCATGATGTCGTCGGCGCGGTCGTCGTCGTTGCCGTAACGTGGTGTTTTGTTGAGGAGACGTTGGCGCAGCGCCTCGCGGCCTTCGAAATCGCTGTCGAGGACCTCGATGAGCTCCGACATGGTGAAGGTCCCATCGTCGAAGACGTGGTGTTTGAGGGCGGAGAAGCTGTCGGTGAGGCTGCCGATGCCGACACCTTGGATGTAGCTGGTGTTGTAGCGGGCGCCACCCGCGTTGTAGTCACGACCCTTGGCGATACAGTCGTCGGTGAGGATGCTCAGGAACGGCGCTTGCGCCCAGTCCGCGAACATCTGTTCGAAGACGAGGTTGCCGCGGTACTTGATGTCGATGAAGTGCCCCACCTGGTGACGCCACGCGTCGAAGATCTCGTCAAACGATGAGAACTCCCCGGGATCGCCGGTTCGCTGCCCGAGCTGCGCGCCGGTGCGCGGATCCATCCCATTGTGGAGTGCGAGCTCCAGCATCTTCGGAAGGTTGAAGTAACCGGTCAGGATGTAGGCCTCTTTACCGAAGGCGCCCGCTTCGACGCACCCGGAGGTGCCGCCCTCGCGGGCGTCCTCCACCGTTTTGCCCTGGCGGACCAGCTCCTCGACCACCGCGTCGGAGTTGAAGATCGACGGAAAACCGTAGCCCTTGCGAATCACCCTGAGCGCGGCCTCGAGGAACCGGTCGGGGGTTTTCCGCGACAGCTGGATGTTGTTCGACGGTTGCAGCAGGTGCATCTCGTCGATGACCTCGAGCAAGAGATAGGAGACCACGCTGACCGCGTCGGACCCATCTCGGTGAACGCCGCCGATGTTGATGTTGGCGAAGTCGGTGTAGGTGCCGCTCTCCTCGGCGGTGACCCCGACCTTGGGCGGCGCCGGATGGTTGTTGAACTTTACCCACAGGCACTGCAGCAGCTCCGTGGCGGTGTCACGGTCGAGGCTGCCGTCGGCGATACCGCTCTCGAAGAACGGCTCCAGATGCTGATCGAGGTGGCCTGGGTTGTAAGCGTCCCAGCCGTTGAGCTCGGTGATCACCCCGAGGTGGACGAACCAGTAGGTCTGGAGGGCCTCCCAGAAGTCGCATGGAGCGTGGGCGGGCACACGGCGACAAACCTCGGCGATCCGCTCGAGCTCGGACCGCCTCTGCGGCTCGGTCTCCATCGCGGCCATCTCCTCGGCCCTGTCGGCGTGGCGGTTGGCGAAGAGGATGGTCGCATCGGCCGCGATATCCATCGCCTCGAGTTGCTCTCTCCTGGCCAGAGCCTCCGGATCCGACCCGATGTCGAGTCCCTCGATTGCGGCGGCGATCTCGGCCTTGAAATCGAGGAGTCCCCTCTTGAAGATCTTGCCGTCGCCGACGGTGTGGCCGGGAGCGCGCTGCTCCATGAACTCGGTAAAGACCCCCGCCGAGAATGCCTGATGCCATTCGTCGGGTAACAGATCGAAGATCCGATCGCGGAGCGAGCGGCCCTGCCAGAACGGGATCACCTCGCGCTCGTAGCGCTCGATATCCTCGGCCCCGACGCGATAGCTGGTCATGGATCGGCTGTCGAGAATTCGGAGATCGTCGGCACTGTGGCAGGTGATCTCGGGGTAGGTCGGCGTGGCCTTGGGCTCGTGGCCGCGTTCGCCGACGATCAGCTCGTCGTCGCCGATGTAGATGGTCTTGTTGGCGCAGAGATGATGATAGCCCTTGGCCCGCAACACCGGCTGCGAGTACTTGCCGATGTTCTCGCGGTAGAACTCGGTCAGCAGGACCGCCCGTTCGATCGAGATCGAAGGATGGGTATCCAGGCTTCGCTGCTTCAGCCGCTGTACGCGGTCGTTCATGGGGCGCCTCCAACGGTCACTTCAAGATCATGCCTCGCGAGTTTTTCGGCAACAGTACGGCGTGCCTCCGCGTCTGGAGGCGCCAGGCCGGCCCGATCTCCGGTCTCTTCCAGGCGCGACCGTTTGCTATTCGCGATGCCGTGGTAGGGCAGGAGGAAGACCCGATGGCGCCGTGGCAATCGCTCGAGGAAGTCACCCGTGGCCTCGATATTCACCGGGTCGTCATTGAAGCCCGGAATCAGCGGGATACGGACCCAGATATTCGCCCCGCTCTCGCTCAGGGCGCGCAGGTTGTCGAGGATGACTCGATTGTCGGCGCCGGTCTGCGCGTGATGCCGAATAGGATCCATGTGTTTGAGGTCATACAGCACGAGATTCGCGAGCTTCGCCACCCCGAGGATGGTGCTCCGGGGCGCGAGACCGCAGGTGTCGACGGCGGTGTGGAGGCCCCGCCGACGGCACTCGCGGAGACAGTCCGTCAGGAACCCGGCCTGGGCGAGCGGCTCGCCGCCCGAAAAGGTCACGCCGCCACCGGAGATGTCAAAGAAGACCCGGTCGCGCTCCAACGTGTCGATCAGGTCGCCGACCTCGAAGTCGCGGCCGGCCAGCTCGCGAGCATCGGCCGGACACGCCTCGACGCACGAACCGCAGCGGGTGCAGCGATTACGATCCCAAGGCGCCCCGGCCGGCGCCGCTCCACCCTCCTCGACCGGACAGGCCTCTGCACACACACCGCACGCGAGGCAGCGATCGGCGCTGATCATCATCACCGGAGTTTCGTCGATGCCCTCCGGGTTGTGGCACCAGCTGCAGGAGAGAGGACAGCCCTTCAGAAATGCCGTGGTCCGGATGCCCGGTCCGTCGTGCACCGAGCACCGCTGGATGTTGAAGACCCTGCCCATCGAGGTCGCAGATACTACAGAAACCACAATCGTCATCATACCTCTCAATTCATTCGGAATCACCGCAGGCCAACTCATCACCAAGAGGCGCATGGACGTCGCCTCGGAGATACTCCTGGACGGAAGCATGCCGATCGCAGAGGTCGCGTACGCCTCCGGGCACTTCGACCAGAGCGCTTTCTCGAGAGTTTCTCGGAGGACCGTGGTCTGAGACCGAGACAGTACCGCACGGGTCATCGACGTCACTCGCCCGTTCCCGCCCGGAAACTCCGTATGGGAACGGGCTAGTTCTCGTCCGGAAACGGCGCTTTTTGGCAATCTCGGCGTCAGGCTG
>JAIVTZ010000476.1:0-3661 GCA_049188105.1 Deltaproteobacteria bacterium
GCCCGGATCGCCTTTCCTCGCGCCGTCAAATTCGAAATTCGAAATTCGAAATTCGAAATTGCGATGCCTCACTCGTGCCTGAGTGCCTCAATCGGGTCAAGCGCCGCGGCCTTGGCAGCCGGGTAGGTGCCGAAGAAGACCCCCACCAGTGCCGCGAAGCCGAAGGCGAGGGCGATGGCCCACAGCGGCACGTGCGCCGGCGGGAAGCCGGGGATGGCTTTGGCGCCGAGGATGCCGAGGCCCCAACCTGCCAGCACCCCGATCAACCCACCGACCAGCGAGATGGTCACCGCCTCGATGAGGAACTGGATCAGGATGTCGGATTTGCGGGCGCCGACCGCCTTGCGCACGCCGATCTCGCGGGTCCGCTCGGTGACCGAGACCAGCATGATGTTCATGATGCCGATGCCGCCCACCAGCAGGGCGATGCTGACGATGCCGCCGACGACGCTGGTAATGACGCCGAGAATCGCACCGGTGGTTTCCAGCAACTCCTCCTGGAGCAACACCTGGAAATCGTCCTTAAGGCCTTCCGGAATGCGGTGCCGCGCCCGCAGGATCTCTTTGATCTGGTCCTTTGCCATCTGGACGGTTTCGGCGCTCTCCGCCTGGAAGTCGAGCCGTAGCTGCTTGGAGGCCTCGACGCCGTAGATGTCGCGGGTGGTGGTGATGGGAGTGAGGACGAAGTCGTCCTGGCTCTGTCCGAACATCTCGCCCTGTCGCTCCATGATGCCGATGATGGTGAACGACGACTGTCCGACGATGAGATCGGTGCCGAGGATCGGCTCGTCGAGCTCGAGCTCGTCGATGACCTCCTGGCCGATCATGCACACTCGCGCAGCCCGCTGGATGTCGAGATCCGAAAAGAAACGCCCCCGATCCACCCAGTGGTCCGAAACCTCCTGGTGCGAGGGACCCACTCCAAGCAGCATGGTGGCGTGTTGGCGGCTGCCGGCTCGGGCCTGCACGCCGCGAAAGAACACCGGGTTGAAGAGCTTGATGCCCGATGCTCGTTCCATGATTGCGAGACCGTCATCGTAGGTGAGCGTCACCTCGCGTCCGGCGAGATCGGGGTCCTGTTGGTCGTGCCGTGGGAAGACCATGATGTAGGTGACGCCGACACCCTCGAACTGGGCCGAGATCATGTGGTCGAGACCCTGCACGATGGAAACCACCGCGATGACCCCGGCAACTCCGATGATGATGCCGAGCATGGTCAGAAGCGAGCGCATCTTGTTGGCGCGGATCGCCTGCAGTGCAATGAGGAGGTTGTCCCAGATCACGACGCGGCCTCCGCCGGAGATGTCCGTTCGTCCGCCACGACCTTGCCGTCGAGCATGCGCACGACGCGTCGCGCGTGGGCGGCGATGTCCTCCTCGTGGGTGACCACGATGAGGGTGTTGCCGGCGGCGTTGAGCTCGTCGAAGAGCTCCATGATCTCGGCCGAGGTTTTCGAGTCCAGGTTTCCCGTGGGTTCGTCGGCGAGCAGGATCGAGGGATCGTTGATCAACGCCCGCGCCACCGCCACGCGCCCCTGCTGGCCTCCCGAGAGCTCGTTGGGCTGGTGCTTTGCGCGGTCGCCGAGACCCACTCTTTCGAGAACTTCGCGCGCCCTGCGGTGCCGCTCTTTGGCCGGCACGCGTGCGTAGATGAGGGGCAGCTCCACGTTGGCCAGCGCGGTGGCGCGGGCCAACAGATTGAAGGTCTGGAAGACAAACCCGATCTCGTGGTTGCGGATAGTGGCGAGCTCGCCGTCGTCGAGATCGGACACGCGCTGGTTGTTGAGGATGTACTCTCCGGATGTGGGCGTGTCGAGACATCCGATCAGGTTCATCAGGGTCGACTTGCCGGAGCCTGACGGACCCATGATGGCGAGATACTCACCGGCCTCGACCTCGAGGTCGAGGCCGTCCAGCGCCCGCACCTCCACCTCGCCCATGCGATAGATCTTGCGCAGGTTGCGGATCGAGATGAGCATTACTCGACGCGGACCTCGACACCGCCGGATTCCTCGTCCTCGGCGGACTTGGAGTCGGACTTCTCCTCTTCGACCTTGACAGCATCACCGTGCTTCATTTTCTTGAGAGTGCGGTAGGGGCCGATCACGACCTCGTCACCAACAGCCAGCCCTTCGGTGATCTCCACATAGATCACATCGGAGACACCCACCACCACCGTGTGCACCGCAGCCTTGTCATCCTCGATCAGGTAGACGACATCCACCTCGTCGTAGCTCTTGGCGTCGGATCCGCTGACCTCCTCACCGTCCTCGTCGAGCCGGCGCTTGACCACCGCTTGTACGGGCAGGGTGACGGCATCCTCGCTGGTGGCCGTAAGGATATCGACCTTGGCGGTCATGGCCGGTCGCAGGGAGGGATCGGGATTGTCGATCGCGACCTTGACCGCAAAGCGGATCGTGCCCTGGGTCGGGTCCTTCCGGCCCGACGTGGCGATTTCCACTACGCGGCCTTTCTGGGGTTCGGTGCCGAGCGCATCGACCTTGACCTCCGCCTCCTGGCCGAGGACAACGGCGACCACGTCGACCTCGCTCACCTCGACCTCGGCGAGCAGCACCGACATGTCGGCCACGGTCATGATCACCGAGCCCGGGAGGTTGGTGGAACCGGGCACCACGGTCTCGCCCTGCTCGGCGTTGAGCTGGATGATGACGCCGTCCATCGGCGAACGGATGGTGGTCCGTGCGAGGTCGTCCTCGGTCCGCTGCAGCGCCGAGCGGTACTGCTCCACGGAATGCTGTTGGGCCTCGATCTCGACCGCCGCGGTGTCGAGCTGGAGCTGCGCGGCGTCCAACGCCTCCTGGCTCACGAGCCCGTCCGCGATCAGCTCCCTGGTGCGCCGCATGTTGAGCCTTGCATCGGCAAGCTGCACCTCCTGGCGTCGGACCGAAACCTCCGCTTGCCGGAGCGCCGCTCGCGCCTGGTTGCGCGCCGACTCGTAGAGGTCGCGCTCGATCTCGAGCAGGAGCTGGCCGGAGCGCACCTCCTGGCCCTCGACCACCGGCAGATTGATGATTTCGCCCACCACCTTGGCCGAGATCTGGACCTTTTTCTCGGGGGTTATCTCGCCGGTTGCCTTGACCCGGGACGACACCGTGCGGATCTCAGCCGCCTGAATCTCGACCTCGGTCCCGCGCGGGCCGGAGTCGCGCAGACTGGCCCATATGACCAGGGCGAGCAGGACGAGCGCACCTGTCACAATCAGCGCTTTCTTCATCTTCACCTTCCAACCGGGAGGGCCAAAGGCCCTGCCGCGAGAGTCGATCCTGCGAGGGGTACCGTTACGCCGTCACGGCCGCGAAGGCGGCCCTCACCACTATCCATGCGCCCCAGGGAACCAGGGTCACGACGGCGGCCTTGCCCATGGAGATCTTGCCAACCGCGGAAAAGCCGATGATCAGCAGCACGACTGCCCAGATGTTGAAAATGCTGATGGTGCTCCCGACCGCCAACAGCCAGGCCGGCACGTCCGCCGACATGAAGGCGCCGAGATTCGCCTTGACCACGTTGGCGAGCTCTTCCTGCGGCACCATCCCGAGCCTCTGGACCAGGACCGATGTCAGCACGAGCGCCACCAGAGTTGGAGGCCAGTATCCGTAAAGCGTAGTCGACAACGATCGGGAGTAATCGGCGTCCGATCCGAC
>JAIVTZ010000477.1:0-3653 GCA_049188105.1 Deltaproteobacteria bacterium
TGGCCTGAGCTCGTCGAAGAGGTGGCCGAAATCTACTGGGCACTGCCCGAGGACGAACGCTTGCGGACCGGAATCTTCGCCAGCAACTACGGCGAGGCCGGCGCCATCAACCTATTCGGTCCGCAGCACGGGCTGCCGTCCGCAATCTGCGCCCACCAGACCCATTCGATGTGGGGACCCGGCGATTTCGACGGAGACCACCTGATTTGGCTGCAGTGGAGGCCCGAGTGGCTCGAGGATCGCTGCGGCTCGGTGGAAATCGTCGGAGAGAACCATCACCCGTGGGGCATGGCCGAGGAGAATCGGCCGATCCTGCTCTGTCGCGATCTCTCTCCATCGCTCGCCGAGCAGTGGCCGGGGCTCCGACACTGGAACTGAAAACAGTCACACCACCGATCGCGGGACCCCAATCGCATAGGTCACGCGGCTCAGACCGATCGATCGCGCCCTGCCGATCTTCCACTCGTACCCCTGATTGCCCACCTGCCGAACAAGACCCTTGATCTCAGCGACGGAGTAGGTTCTGAGGTTGGAGACGAAGCCATCCCACATGGCGATCATCGGCACCACCGGAACGAGGTAGGTCCATACGAGCCTCTGCCATCGGAAGGGCCGGATGAACGGCGTACACAGCCAGATGAACGGTGGAATCAGCAATGTTGGCAGAGTCCAGATCAACCAGTTGCGCTCGGTATACTCGAAGATCCCGACACCCTCATTCTTGTTCACCGCGTCGGCCAGGACCGCGAGCGCCGCATCGGGGCGAAAGTGATGAAACGAGGTGAAGAGAGTTCTGAATCCCTTCAGGTCCGACGGCACGTCGACCGCATCGATCGGGGTTTCCAGGTAGGTGACAACGACGCCGGTCTCGCCGAAGCTCTTCCGCGCCTCCAGGTTCGGGTACTTGTCGGTCAAGGTCACATCGAGGTCACTGAGACCGAGCCGGCGGAGCGCCGGGACGAGCGACAGGAGGGGTCGACCAGCTCCCGAGCACAAATCGACGATCCTCGAATCTCCCACCTCTTTCAAAGCGTCGGCGAGAAGAGGGGCCACTCCTGCGTACGGTTTGAAAGCGGAGGCATAGAACGACAGGAAATCGGTCAGGAGATCCCGCCAGACCGCGGGGAACCATGGCAGCTCGTGGAACTCGAAGAGATGGAACCGACTCACACACGAGACTATAACCGCGCCTTCACGGGCATTTCCCTCCATTCGCTGTTGTCAGCGAGCAACCTGGTTTCCGGGTTGGGATACCATCTGCCTATGTTGAAACATGTTGTTTTCCAAAAAGGCTTCAGGCCGTTCTTCCTCCTGGGTGGGGCGTGGGCCGTGCTCCTGGTCCCCTGGTGGGCACATACGTACAAACAAGCGACATCGGGGGAGCCCGGTCTCGAGAGCATTTCGTGGCACAGCCACGAGATGATCTTCGGCTACACGATGGCGATCATCGCCGGTTTTCTGCTGACCGCGGTCGAAAACTGGACCGATCGGCCGACCGCGCGCGGTCCATTCCTCGCAGCCCTTGTCGGTCTGTGGACGATCGGACGGCTGGTCGGCCTCGGCGGCACCGCCGCCGCTATCGGCGGCCTCGCCGACCTCGTTTTTCTTCCGGCCCTTACCGTCGCGCTGGCCATCCCCCTGTTCCTCGCCCGGAGCCGGCGCAACTATCTTCTCCTCGCAATCCTGCCGTTGCTGTGGATCTGTGACCTCCACCTCCATCTGTGGAGCTCCGGTCTGCTGCCGCAGTCGTATCTGCGCACCGATCTCGTGGCCGTCGATCTCATCGTGGTGGTGCTCGTCATCATCACCGGCCGGATCGTACCGCTTTTCACGCGCAACGCGCTCGCCGATGAAGGCGTCCGCTCCAACGCGGGCCTCAACACGGCCGCGATAATCAGCGTCATCGTCGTCGCCATGATAGAAATCATCGCGCCGGGTGGGTGGGTCATGGCCGTTTCGGCCGGCATTGCCGGACTTCTGGTGCTCGGCAGGTCCGTTCACTGGGGATTTCAGAAAACTCTCGGCCAGCCGATCCTGTGGGTGCTCCACGTCGGTCACTCCTGGATCTGGCTCGGCCTATTCCTCAAGGCGGCTGCGGCCGCAGGCGCCGGCGTCCAGCCGAGCATCGCCACGCACGCCCTCACCGCCGGCGCCATCGGCACGCTGACGCTTGGCATGATGGCGCGGGTGACCCGCGGCCACACAGGCCGGTCGTTGGACGTGTCGCCGATGATGACCGTCTCCTTTCTTGCCATCACCGCCAGCGCCCTTCTGAGGGTCTTCGGTCCGTGGCTGCGCGCCGATCTCACGCGGACCGCTGTCGTTTCTTCGGCTGGGCTCTGGTCGCTCGCATTCGCCATTTACCTGGTGGGCAACGCTCGCTTCCTCATCACCCCCCGCCCCGACGGAAAACCGGGTTGACCTTAATGCTGTTCGATTCATACCGGCATGTGCAGGCGGGACGCCTGCACCACAAGGGTTCGCGGTCAGGCTTGTGGTGCGGCCGTCTCGGCCGCACATTCATATAGGCGGTATTGGCGTGAGCCCGTCGACACACAGGAACCCGATGAGATGGGCGGGGTAGAATCTCGTCATGGACGCAGAGATCGAGGACAGAATCGAAGCGGCGGCGGTCGCGATCGCGGCGGCCGAGGCGCTGCTGATCACCACCGGGGCCGGGATGGGGGTGGATTCTGGGCTGCCCGACTTTCGCGGCGACCGGGGGTTCTGGAAGGCCTACCCGCCGCTGGAGCGGCTCGGCATCTCGTTCGTGGACATGGCCAACCCCGCATGGTTCTCGCGTGATCCCGAGCTGGCGTGGGGCTTCTACGGCCACCGCCTGAACCTCTACCGCGAGACCTCGCCCCACACCGGATTCGAGATCCTCAAACGATGGAGCGATCGCCTGACCCACGGGAGCTTCGTCTTCACCTCCAACGTGGACGGTCACTTCCAGCTCGCAGGATTCGACCCTGACCGCGTCATCGAGTGCCACGGCTCGCTGGCTCATCTACAGTGCTCGACGCCGTGCTGCCGCGAGGTCTGGAACGCCGGCGATCTCGAGGTGGCGGTGGACGAAGACAGCTTCCGCGCGGCCTCTCCCCTCCCCGAGTGCCCACGGTGCGGAGAGCTCGCCCGTCCCAACGTGCTGATGTTCAACGACTGGAACTGGGTCCCCCATCGCACCTCGGATCAGGAGCGCCGTTTCACGGGGTGGTTGCAGGAGGCCAAGGATTTGCGGCTGGTGATCGTCGAGCTCGGCGCCGGTTCGGCGGTGCCGACGGTGCGGATCACATCGGAGCGGGTCGCCCACTCACTCGACGCCACGCTGGTACGGATCAACCCGCGCGAACCGCAGGCGCCGCACGGCCACGTGAGCCTCCCCCTGGGCGCACTGGAAGCGCTCGAGGCGATCGACGAGCGGCTTTGATGGCCAGACGTTAGAACGTTGAACGTTTAACGTTTGAACGTTATAGCATTCGGCCTAGGAAACCGGGCGTTGCGGGGGAATGACGCGGTCCTCGTCGTCGGTCCACTCGCCGACCAAATACAGCGGACGGCGCTTGACCTCGTCGAATATCCGGCCGAGATACTCGCCCATGATGCCGATCATCAGGAGCTGCACGCCCCCGAGAAACAGAATCGAAGCCATG
>JAIVTZ010000478.1:0-3614 GCA_049188105.1 Deltaproteobacteria bacterium
CGACACCGCCGGAGGCCGACTACCTGGCGGCCGTTTCCCGCGCCCGCGAGTACATCCTCGCCGGTGACGTCTTCCAGGTCGTGCTGTCGCGCCGCTGGCGCAAGATGCCGCGCTGCACAGCGGCCGAGATCTACCGCATGCTGCGGCTGACCAATCCCTCGCCCTACATGTTCCTCTTCGACACCGGCCAGGCGAGGATCCTCGGCTCGAGCCCGGAGATGCTGGTCCGGGTGACCGGCGACACGGTCGCCACCTGTCCGATCGCGGGCACCCGCCGGCGCGGCGGCGACCCCGCCGAGGACCGGCGCCTCGAGGAGGAGCTCAGGGCGGATCCCAAGGAGCGGGCCGAGCACGTGATGCTGGTCGATCTGGGGCGCAACGACATCGGCCGGGTGTCCGCGCCCGGCTCCGTCCGGGTCGTGCGCGATATGGAGGTCGAACGCTACAGCCACGTCATGCACCTGGTGAGCGAGGTCGAGGGTCGGCTGCGCGATGATCTCGATGCGTGGGACGCGCTCCTCGCCTGTTTCCCGGCCGGCACCCTCTCAGGCGCACCCAAGGTGCGGGCGATGGAGATCATCGACGAGCTCGAGGAGGTGCGGCGCGGCGTCTACGGCGGCGCGGTCGGCTACCGGAACCTCAACGGCGACCTCGACTCGTGCATCGCCATTCGCACCCTGGTGGAACGAGGCGGCACGGTTCAGATCCAGGCCGGCGCGGGCATCGTCTACGACTCGGTCCCGGAGAACGAGCTCGCGGAGTGCGCGGCCAAGGCCGGCGCCCTCGTCGAGGCGGTCGCCATGGCAGAGGCCGCAGCGAGAGGCACAGACCATGACTGAAATTCGGAATTCGGAATTCGGAATTCGGAATGCCGCTCACCCACCCATGGAGAAAACTGTCGAGGGAGGGCGGGTGGAAAATCCGAAATCCGAAATCCGAAATCCGAAATCCGAAATCGGGTGGGGGGGTGGCCGGTGATCCTCATGCTCGACAACTACGACTCCTTCACCTACAACCTGGTGCAGGAGCTGGGCGAGGTCGGAGAGGTCGAGATCGAGGTCGTGCGCAACGATGCCGCCACCGCCGATGAGCTCCTGGCCCTCGGGCCGCAGGCGGTGGTCATCTCGCCTGGTCCGGGGGTGCCCGAGGACGCCGGCGTCAGCATGGATCTGGTGCGCGCCGCCGCGGGCCTCCCGTTGCTCGGGATCTGCCTCGGCCACCAGGCGATCGCGGCGGTCCACGGCGGGCGGGTTGTGCGTGCCGCGGAGCCCGTCCACGGGAAGACCTCTCCGATAAGGCATCACGGAAAGGGACTCTTCAAAGATCTGCCCGATGGATTCGAGGCGACCCGCTATCACTCGCTGATTGTGGACAGGGACAGCCTGCCGGCGAACCTCGAGGTCACGGCGTGGACCGACGACGGCGAGGTGATGGCGATTCGCGACACCGACCACCTCCACTTCGGCGTCCAGTTCCACCCCGAGTCCTACCTGTGTCACGAAGGCAAACGGATTCTCGCCAGATTCCTCGAGATAGCCGGATTGGCTGTTCGTCCCGAGTGGAAGCTGGGGGGGTGAGTTTTGAGTTTTGAGTTTTTAGTTTTGAGTTTCCGAACACCTCGTCTCGGGGCGGGATGGATGGAAATCCGAAATCCGAAATCCGAAATCCGAAATCCGGCATCCTCATGACATCCATCGACCACAAAACCCTGCTCAACCGTCTCCTGGCCGGGAAAGACCTGTCGTCCGGCGAGATGGAAGCCTTCATTGGTGCGGTCATGGACGGTGAAGTCCAGGACACGGTGATCGCCGCCATGCTTGTCGCGTTGCGAATGAAGGGTGAGAGCGGCACCGAGGTGGCAGCCGCCGCGCGCGCGATGAGAGCTCGTTCCCTACCCGTCGTGATCGCCGATTTCGAGCTGGCCGTCGACACCTGCGGCACCGGTGGTGACGGCGCCGAGACCATCAACATCTCGACCGCGGCGGCGCTGCTCGCCGCGGCGGCGGGGGTGCCGGTGGCCAAGCACGGCAACCGCTCGGTCTCCTCGCGCTGCGGCTCGGCCGACGTCCTCGAGGCGGCGGGCGTGCGGCTCGACCAAAGTCCCGAAGACATGGCGGCCCTCCACGACGAGATCGGCATCGCCTTTTTGTTCGCGCCGCGGCTGCACCCGGCGATGGCGGCAGTGATGCCGGTGCGGCGCACTCTCGGGGTGCGGACGGTGTTCAACCTCCTCGGACCCCTGACAAACCCTGCGCGGGTCGAACGCCAGGTGGTCGGCGTCTGGGGCCGCGAGGTGCAGGCGCTGATGGCTTCAGCCCTCGCCGAGCTCGGCGCGCGACGCGCGCTCGTGGTCCACTCCGACGACGGCCTCGACGAGATCTCGGTCAGCGCCCCGACCACCGTGATCGAGGTGCGTGACGGCGAGATCGTGGGCGAGTGGCGTGTCGATCCCGGTGATCTCGGCATCGAGGCCGGCGATCCCGAGTCCCTCAGAGGAGGCGACGCGGCCGAGAATCTGCGGCGGATGCGCGCCATCCTCGGCGGCGAGGAAAGCTCGGCGGCTGCCGAGGCGGTTGCCCTCAATGCGGCCGCCGCGCTCATGGTGGCCGGGCTCGCCGGCGATCTTCGGCAGGGGCTCGATCACAGTCGGGAGGTGCTGCGATCGGGCGCCGCCCACGAAATCCTCGAGGAGCTGGCGAGGCGCTCGACGGATTCCACAGACGATGTCTGAGTCGGTGCTCGACCGGATCGTTGCCGATGTTCGCCGGCGGCTCGACGAGACCCCGGAGATGCCGGGGTTGGAGTCGGCGGCGCACGCCGCCGCCGATACCCGCCGTGAGCGGGGTTTGCGCTCGCTGCGGGGCGCCCTCTCGGGCCCCGGACCCGCGGTGATTGCGGAGTGCAAGAAGGCGTCGCCGTCGGCGGGCGTTATCCGTGCCGAATTCGATCCGGTGGCGTTGGCCCGAGCCTACGCCGAGGGCGGCGCGGCTGCGATCTCGGTCGTCACCGAGCCTGAGTACTTTTCCGGCGACCCACAGTGGCTGGCCGTGGTTCGCCGGGTGGTGGATCTCCCGGTGCTTCGCAAGGACTTTCTCGTCACCCGGCGCCAGCTTTACGAATCGGCCGTTCTCGGCGCCGATGCGGTGCTGTTGATCTCGCGCATCCTCGATCGGGAGATCCTCGCGGAGCTTCTGGTCGCCGCCTCGGAGCTCGACCTCGAAGTGCTGCTCGAGATCTTCGCCGATGAGAACCCCGAATCGGCGGTCGCTTCCGGCGCCGGGATCATTGGCGTCAACGCGCGTGATCTGGCGACCTTCGAGACCCGGCTGGATCGGGTCGAAGCGATGGCGAAAGAGCTCCCGGCCGATCGGGTGCTGGTGGCCGAGAGCGGGATCCACGGACCCGACGACCTGGATCGACTGCACGCGGCGGGCTACGACGGCTTTCTGGTCGGTGAACATCTGGTGCGGGCGGAGGATCCAGAAGAGGCGATGCGCGAGCTCGTTGGGCACGGGCACGGAGACAGGCACGGGATCGGGCACGGAGACGGGCACGGAGACGGGCACGGGTGTTAGTCAAGATCTGTGGGATCACGAGGCCGGAGGACGCCGAGG
>JAIVTZ010000479.1:0-3650 GCA_049188105.1 Deltaproteobacteria bacterium
GGACCTCGTTGTTCTCGCATTTGGCGATCGAGGCCTCGACCACGCCGATCCAATCGGTCATGGTGCCGATCAAGGGCACCGTCCAGGTCGACGACTCGCTGTCAACGGTCATCTCGACGATGCTCTACCACGGAGTTGACCTGGTGGCGGTCCTCGACGGCGAGAAGGTGGCGGGGGTGGTCCTGATGACCAATATCTTCGACATCGTTGCGCAGTTCATCATGGAGTACGGACAGCCCATCGGCTCCGACGGTGGTATGGACGACGATGATGGTTGAGACCGCACCAGCCGGTGATGATTCGAAATCCCGCCGCCGGTGGACGATCCGCTTTCGGAGAAAACCCGAAAAGCCCGTTGACTGGAAAAGGCTCTTCTTCCTTCTACTGGGAATATCGCTGTTCCTCGTCGTCTACCTGTCGCCGCCGTGGCCCGCTGCCATCGATCCCATGGGGGAAACCTTCGAGCTCAGCCACCAGGGCAAGGCGGCGCTCGGGCTGTTTCTCTTGGCCGCGGTGTGGTGGGTCTTCGAGGTCATTCCGATCGGCGTCACCAGCATCACAATCGCGGTCATCCAGGTGCTGTTCCTGATCCGTCCCGACATCATGCTGGTTGGCGGCCACGCTCCGATCGGCGGCCCGGAGTTGGCCTTCAAGGAGTTCATGCATCCGTCGGTCTGGTTCATTTTCGGATCAATCGTCATCGGCATGGTCTTCACCAAGACCGGGCTGACCAAGCGCCTGGCCTACAAAATGCTCGTGCTGGTCGGCGAGAGAACGAGCCTCATCTACCTCGGCTGCTTCGTCATGACCGCCACCCTGACCCTCGTCATGGCCCACACCGCGGTCGCGGCAACGGTCTTTCCGCTGCTGGTCGCGATCTACCGGCTCTACGACGAGGGCGACGAGCCGACCAATTTCGGCAAAGGGCTCTTCATGGGCATGGCCTACGTCGCCGGCGCCGGCAGCATCATCACCCTGCTCGGCGCCGCCCGCGGCGCGGTCGCGCTCGGCTTTTACAAGGAGATCACCGGCCAGGACATCACTTTCTTCGGCCTCACCTGGTATATGTTTCCTGTCGGTTGGGTGATGGTCTTTGTGCTGTGGGCGTTCTTCATGGTCTACTACAAGCCCGAGCGCGCATCCATCCCGGGTCTCCGCGAACGGGCAAGAGACCTCTACAAACGCCTGGGGCCGATCACCGCCAAGGAGTACCAGGCCGCGTTGATCGTCGTTGGGGCGGTTTCGATCATGAGCCTGCGGTCGTTCATACCGGCCCTCCAGGGCGTTGACAAGAGCGGGGTGATCCTTACGGCCACCGTGCTCTTTTTTGTCCTCAAGATCCTCGACATCGGCGACCTCGAGAACGTGCCGTGGAACATCATCCTGCTCTTCGGGGGCGCCATGAGCCTGGGTTACTGTCTGGTGCTGACCGGCGCCGCCGACTGGCTCGCCATCAACACCGTGTCCATGCTCAAGACCGCGCCGGCAACGGTCTTCATCGTCGGAATGGCATTCTTCGTCATGATCATGACCAATCTGATCATGAACGTCGCCGCCATTGCCATCTGCCTGCCCGTAGCCCTCAAGGTCGCACCCTATTTGGGGGTCGGTGGAGAGGTGATCCTGTTCAGCGCGCTGGTGGTGGCCGGCATGCCGTTCCTCCTCCTGGTGGGTGCGGCGCCCAACGCCATCGCCTACGAGAGCAGGCAGTTCACCTCAGGCGAGTTCTTCAAGGCCGGCATCCCCGCCAGCCTGCTGTTGATGGTGGTCGTCGCCATCTTCGTGATCTTCATCTGGCCGCTGATGGGAATGGAGGTAACCATCCCGACGCCGTAACCGGACTGTACCAATGAGAACGCCCGCCCAAACGGGAGGTTCAGAGTGCCGACGACAAAGTTGATCTCGGGCTACCGCCGATTCAGAGAGAAATTCGATTCCGAGCATGAAGTCTTCGAGAGGCTCGCCGAGGAGGGCCAGAACCCCAAGGTCCTCTGGATCGGGTGCTCGGACTCGCGCGTGGTCCCCGAGCTGATCACCGGCGCCGATCCCGGCGAGCTCTTCGACGTGCGCAACATCGCCAACGTGGTACCTCCAGCCGCCTCCGCCGCATGCGCGACCGGCGCCGCGGTCGAGTACGCCGTGATCCACCTCGAGGTGAGTCACATCGTGGTCTGCGGCCACACCGAGTGCGGTGGTATCAAGGCCCTCGAAACACCGCCGGATCCGGACCGTCAGCCACACATCGCCTCCTGGCTCGAGCTCGCCAGACCGGCCCGTGATCGAGTCCTCAACTCCGACATTCCGGAGGCGGAGTACTACCTCGAGACGATCAAGATCAACGTGCTGATGCAGTGCGAGAACCTTCGGTCCTACCCGTGCGTCGCCGAACGAGAGCAATCGGGCGGGCTTTCGATCCATCCATGGTTGTACGACCTGCGCACCGGCAGGATTCTGGCATTCGACGAAGGCGCCGCGCAGTGGGTTCCAGTGGCCGAGCAGCAGTCATGACCCAAGCCCGCATATCTCATCGTGACCCGCGGTACGCTGGCACGGCAGACACCTTTCGACGAGTAGAGGAGAAGAGATGACACCGGCGAAGGGCGCAGATCAGGAGACCGCACCCCGTTTCAGCGTTCGAATGGCGGTGGTGGTACTGGCGCTCATCATCATCGCACCGCTGGCCATCTCGGGGGCAGTCAATCTCTACCAGTTCCGAAAAGCCTACCGGAACAAGGTCTCGAACGAGCTCTCGGTCATGATCGAGCGCCACAGCCTGACCGTCGACTCCTTCATCGACGATCGGCTCTCAGACGTCCGCGTTATCGCACGCGAACATCCCATTGAACGGCTGCGTCAGCCCGATTTCCTTCGCCTCGTTCTCAACATCATGCGTGAGGAGTACCACGGCGCGTTTGTCGATCTCGGTCTGGTGAGCTCGGACGGCATTCAGGTGGCCTACGCCGGGCCGTTCAATCTGCAAATGGCCGACTACTCTGCCGCCCCCTGGTTCCACGAAGCCATGGCCAGCGAAAACTTTGTCAGCGATGTATTTGCCGGTCTGCGCGGGTCGCCCCACTTCATCGTCGCCACCCAGCGGAAGGTCGGCGACGAGATCTTCGTGGTCAAGGCAACCATCGACTTCGAGGCCTTCAACGCCCTGGTCGAGAACCTGCGCATCGGCAGCACCGGCTTCGCCTTCATCTTCAACAGGGACGGCGATTTCCAAACCAGCCCGCGCTTCGAGGTGGCGCTCAACCGGTCGCCGTACGTGGACCTCCTGGAAGGCCGGATCCGATCCGATCGGATCACCGTACTCGAGGGCGAGGATGTCCTCCGCCGCCGGTCGATCTTCGCCATCGCACCGCTCAAACAGGGCCAGTGGTTCCTGTGTTACCAACAAGAGACTTCGGACGCCTTCGCCGAGCTTCGACACGTCCAGGAGTTTGCGGTCGTTGTATTGATCATTGTCTCCCTCGCCGCGGTATTCATGGGCTATGTGATCTCGCGCAACCTCGCCCAACGACTTGCCCAGGCCCACCACGACCGAAACGTGATGGCTCACCAGGTCATCGAGACCGGGCGACTCGCTTCCATCGGCGAGCTTGCCGCCGGCATCGCTCACGAGATCAACAACCCGGTGGCCATCATGG
>JAIVTZ010000480.1:0-3649 GCA_049188105.1 Deltaproteobacteria bacterium
GGGCGCGGGGGAAACCGCCCCTTATCACAATCTACGTTTCCCCCCCGCCCCCTTTCTCCCTTTCTCCCTTTCTCTTCTTCCCTTTTCTTCATTTTTTTGGGAAATTCGGGTGTGGACGGGCGGGGCACAAGATGTGGTGGGTATGAGTCTCAGAACCACAACATCTTGTGGTGTTCTTCTGGGCACTTCACAATCGTCTGCCAAAGCACCCGAGATGAGCGTATCTGTTTGACACTCAAACCCTTGACATGCCGCGCATGGCAGATCATGATTGAGTGGTCAGAAGTGGTCCAAATAGGTCTGAAGTGGATATCAATGAGTGCATGGGACCCGCTTGGACTGAATGAGGGGGCAGAGTGGAGCGTTTCCGAGGTGGATTCCCGGCGACCATTGACGCCAAGGGGCGCGTCAAGCTCCCGGCGCGTCTACGCGAGCAGCTCGAAGAGAGCTTCGGACGCGAGGTTTACGTGTGCTCATTCTTCCCCCACGAGCTGAGAGTTTACCCGCTACCGGTGTGGCAGGGGGTTGAAGAGCAGCTTCTCAAGAAACCGGCCATGAAGCCGGCGGTGTTGAAGCTGGTCGAGCGGGTCAATTACGGACGGCTGCTCGAGGTGGACGACCAGGGGCGAATCCTCGTGCCTGCGTTGCTGCGGGAGATGGTGGACGTAGAGGGTGAGGTCGTGGTTTCCGGCCGCATCAACCACCTCGCCATCACCAACCGCGCTCGGGCCGCCTCCTTCCTCAAGGATGCGTCGCTGAGCGATGAGGAGTTGGAAGAGCTCGCACAGCTGGAGCTGTGATGGAGGACGGAAATGGCCTCCGATCACCTGCCCGTTCTCACCGCCCGGATCGTCGAGCTCCTCACGCCGGCGGCCCCCGGCCTCCTCGTCGACGCCACGGTAGGTCTTGGCGGGCATGCCGGGGCCCTGCTCCGGGAAGACCCCGGCTTTTTCCTGGTCGGGCTCGATCGTGATCCGCGGGCGCTGGCCCGCGCCGGCGAACGGCTGCGGGTCTTCGGGGAGCGGGTGCGGCTTGTCGAGGGGACCTTCGACCATCTGCCGTCGGTCATCGAGGACCTCGATTTGGAACCACCGGCTGCGGTGCTCGCCGATCTCGGGTGCTCCTCTCTCCAGCTCGACGATGCCGAGCGGGGGTTTTCCTTCTCCGCCGACGGACCCCTGGACATGCGGATGGGGTCTGAAGGTGAGACCGCGGCCGAGCTTCTCGAGCGCGTGGAGTGGGAGGAGCTGGTGACGATTCTCCGTGACTATGGCGAGGAGCGGCGGGCGCGGGCGATCGCCCGCGCAATCGTCAAGGGTCGTGAGCAGTCCCCCCTGCGAACGACCGGCGAGCTGAGTCGCCTGGTCCAGAAGGTCGTCGGCAATCGTGAGCGCCGAATCCACCCGGCGACGCGCACCTTTCAGGCCCTCCGCATCGCGGTCAACGACGAGCTCGGGCAACTCGAACGATTCCTCGAACCGGCGGTGCGGGCTCTTCGCCCCGGTGGCCGAATCGCCGTCATATCGTTCCACTCACTCGAGGACCGGATCGTCAAGCATACCTTCCGCCGGCTGGCGGGCCGTTGCACCTGTCCACCAGGGCTGCCGGTGTGCCGGTGCGACCCGCAGCGAGTGGTCACCGTGGTCACCCGGTCCGCGGTGCGTCCCGACGAGGACGAGGTGACGCGTAACCCGCGTGCCCGTTCGGCGCGTCTGCGGGTGGCCGAGCGCAGCGAGGAGATCTGAGCGTGGACCTCCACGAAATCGGCCCGTCGAACCGTTTCCTGATCCCGCAGCGGGATCAGAGGTGGCCCCAGGTGCTGATCCTCCTGCTGGCGGTCTCGACGCTGGTGGTACTGGCCCTCGGTCTCGTGGGCTGGCCGCGGCTCCGGAGCACGTCGATCCACTACGAGCTCATTCGGCTCAGGACTCAGGTCGCCGAGCTCGAGCAGCGCCAACGCAGTCTCATGCTCGAGCTCGAGCTCGAGCGCAGCCCGGAACATCTCGCGGCCCGTGCCCGATCTCTCGGGATGGTCCCGGCCGCTCCAGCGGGTTTTCCCGCGCCGGCGGACTCCGAGGTGTCGCGGTGAATCGGCGGCGCCTCTTCGCAATCGTCGTGATGCTCGGGCTCGGCGCTTCGATGGTGGTGGCCCGAAGCGTGCAGGTAACGGTTCTGGAGCACGACAAATGGAGGCGGTGCGCTCTTGGCCAGCAGGAGCAGGTGATCGAGGTTCACGGTCCGCGGGGGAGCATTCGCAGCGCCGACGGTTACGTATTCGCGACCTCGGTGTCACGGGTCGCCATCCAGGTCGATACCAAGCTCCTCAACTACTCGGAGATCTTCGTGCGAGCGGCGGGGCCGTTGCTCGGTGTTTCAGAAGACGAGCTCGCTCGACGGCTCGGTCGCGGCCCACGGTCCGTGTGGCTGGCGCAAAGGGTGCAGCGGGAGCGTGCAGAGCAGGTTCGGGCGTTGGCGCCGCAGGCGATCGTGCTGGTGCCCGATTTCGCCCGCGTCTACCCGCAGGGTTCGCTGGCGGCGCCGGTGATCGGTTTTGTCGGTCGCGAGGAGCTCCGAACGGTCGGCAGGGCCGGTTTCGAGCACCACTTCGACGCCTACCTCGCGGGAGAGCCGGAGCAGTACCTGACGGTCAGAGACGCCATCCAGCGAAAGGTGCGACTCGAGCGGTTGCACCGCGGCCGGGCGGGGTACGACCTCGAGCTGACCCTCGATGCGAGGCTTCAGGCCCGGTGCGAGTCGATCCTCTCGGAGGCGGTTGCTCGACATGGGGCCCGGGCCGCATCGGCGGTGGTCGCTGACGCGCGGACCGGGCGCATCCTCGCCCTCGTATCTTTGCCGTCATTCGACCCCGCCGACCCGGGTGCGGTAGGGCCCGAGGACTGGCGCCTGCGGCCGGTCCAGGATGCGTTCGAGCCGGGCTCCACCGTCAAACCCATGGTGGTGGCGGCGGCGCTGTCCTGCGACGTTGTCCGGCGCGGAGAGCAATTTGACTGCCGGAACAGAGGCACCCGCATTGCCGGCCATTGGATTCGTGACCACGTAAATCCAGGGCTCTACTCCCTCGACGAGATCGTCGTCCACTCCGCCAACGTTGGCATCATCCAAGTCGCGGAACGGGTGCCGGAGGATAATCTGTGGAGGGCCTTTGACGCCTTCGGATTCGGACGCCGTACGGGGATCAACTTCCCGGCCGAGGCGCGCGGCCTGCTGCCGGCGCCCCGGAAGTGGTCGAAGATGAGCCGGGCCAGCTTTGCCCTCGGTCAAGAGCTCACCGTCAGCCCTCTGCAGCTTGCGATGGCCTATGCGGCCATCGCAAACGGCGGTTGGTTACCGCGGCCGCGGCTGGTCATATCCGACACCGGCGGCAACGGCCGGACTGTCGACCCGGTGCATACCCGGGTGCTGGACGAGGATCTCGCGCGACGGTTGCGCGACGTGCTCGAGGGTGTGGTTCGCGAGGGAACCGGCAAGCTTGCACGGGTGTCCGGGTTCCGGACGGCGGGCAAGACCGGGACCGCCCAGCGTGCGGTCGCAGGGACGTTCGATGACGACCACCATGTGGCGTGGTTTGCGGGCTTTCTGCCGATGCCCGATCCGCGGATAGTCGTGGTGGTGGCCGTCGAGGATCCGT
>JAIVTZ010000481.1:0-3647 GCA_049188105.1 Deltaproteobacteria bacterium
CTCTTCCTTGCCGTTGCCGTTGCGCGCCTTGGTGTCGAACTCGTACTTGCACCAACCTCTGCCGAGAAGCCGCTTCAACCCCTCTCTGGTGGCCGCCTTCGGATCGACGGTGAGCGCCGGCGGCGGCACCAGACGGGCGCGGTACCGCCCGCGGCGCAGGAGCTCGAACCGGACCGGCAGGTCGCCGGGATGATCGAGCAGGAACTCGCGAATGGCCTCGAGGCGCTCCTCGTCCATCTCGTCCAGATCGAGCACCACCCTCAGGGCCGCCGCCCGACGGGAGTCGATGCCGTCGAGAGCCACGATCTCGTCGGCCATCAGCTCGACGTGGTCGCCCTCGCCCTTGAGACTCGCCACCACCAGCACGGCCGCGCCGTCTTGAAGCAGACGCTCGTGGGCCTCGAAGACGTCCGGAAAGGCCACCACCCGCACCGTGCCCGCCGGACCCTCGAGCAGGAAGATCCCCATCCGGCGGCCGTGGTTGCGACCCTCCTTCTTGATCGGCATGACCTTGAGGCCGGTGACCAGCCCGCCCACCGTGACGTGCTCGGACCCGGCTGCAAAACGCTCGCCAAGCTCCTCCACGGTGCAATCCGAGTAGCGGTCGAGCTGCTCGGCGAATGCCTCCAGCGGATGGCCGGTGAGATAGAAGCCGAGCACCTCTCGCTCCCATGCGAGACGATCAGATTGGTCGGCGTGGCCGGCGCTGCGGAGCTCTTGCTCGAGGTTTTCCGACGGCATGTCGTCAAACAAGAACCCCTGCCCCAACTCGCTCTGCTCGCGCTCTCGGCCGGTCATCTCCAGGAAGTTTTCGAGGTTGTCGAGAATGCCCTTGCGCGTGATGCCGAAATCGTCGAAACACCCCGCCTTGGTCAGGCACTCGAGCGCCTTCTGGTTCATCGAGCGGGCGGGCAGCGAACGCAGGCACTGTGAGAGAGCGGTGAAGCTGCCTTCGCGCTCGCGAGCGGCGAGGAGGGGCTCCACGGCCGCCAAGCCGACCCCCTTGATGGCGGCGAGCCCGAACCTTATCCCCCCATCCTCGACGGTGAAGAAGGGCATCGAGGCGTTGACGCCCGGAGGCAGGATGTTGAGACCCATCTGTCGGGAGCGCACCAGGTACTGGCTGAGTTTGTCGGTGTTCGCCACCTCCGAGGTCAGCATGGCCGCCATGAAGTGGGGGGGGTAGTGCGCCTTGAGGTAGGCGGTGAGATAGGCGACGTGCGCGTAGGCCACCGAGTGGGATTTGTTGAACCCGTACTTGGCGAACGGGACGATCTGGTTCCACAGCTGGCGCGTCTTGTCCTTGGGATGGCCCTTCGCGGTCGCGCCGCTGATGAAGTTCTCGCCCTCGCGATCGATGATCTCCTGTTGCTTCTTGCCCATCGCCTTGCGCAGCGTGTCCGCCTTGGCCAGGGAGAATCCGGCGATCTCGACCGCAATGCGCATCACCTGCTCCTGGTAGACGATGATCCCGTAGGTTTCGCCGAGAATCTCCTCGAGCTCGGGGAAGATGTAGGTGATGGTCTTGCGGCCCTGTTTCCGATCGGCGTAATCGTCGATGAACTGCATCGGGCCCGGCCGGTAGAGCGCGTTGAGGGCCGCGATGTCGAGAAAGCTCTGCGGCTGTACCCTGCGCAGGACATCCTTCATGCCCGAAGACTCGAACTGGAAGACGCCGTCGGTCTCGCCGGCAGAGAAGAGGGAGAAGACCTCCGGGTCGTCAAAGGGAATAGTATCCATATCGAGATCGGGGTTTTCTGCGCGTCGGATGGACTCGACCGCGTCATGGATCACGGTCAGGGTCCGCAGCCCGAGGAAGTCCATCTTGAGCAGTCCGAGGGCCTCCACGTCGTCCTTGTCGAACTGGGTCGTGACCTCGCCGTGGGAGCTGCGGTTCAACGGCACGAGGTTGACCAACGGCTCCGGCGCGATCACGACTCCCGCCGCATGCACCCCGCAGTGGCGGGCGAGCCCTTCCAGCCGACCGGCGGTCTCAATCAGCAGATTGACGTCCTCGTCGCCTTCGGCCAGCTCGCGTAGCTGAGGGGAGTCATCCATTGCCCGCGATATCGTGATGTTGAGGTCATCGGGAATGAGCTTCGCAATGCGGTCCACATCCCCGAAAGGCATCCCCATCACCCGACCGACATCTCGCACCGCCGACTTGGCCTTGAGAATGTTGAAGGTCGCGATCTGTGACACCGATTCCTCGCCATAAAGACGGCGCACGTAGTCGATGACCTCGTCGCGTCGCCGCTGGCAGAAATCGATGTCGATATCCGGCATCGAAATCCGATCCGGATTGAGAAACCTTTCGAAGAGGAGATCGAACTCGAGCGGATCGATATCGGTGATCCCGAGGGCGTATGAAACCAAAGAACCGGCCGCCGAGCCTCGTCCCGGGCCCACCGGAATACCCTCCTCCTGGGCAAACCGGATGAAATCCCAGACGACCAGGAAATATCCAGGAAAACCCATCTTGCGGATGGTGTCGAGCTCGGTTTCCAAGCGCTTGGTGTAATCCTCGACTGGTCGTTGTCTGACCGCTCCATTAGCGAGACGTTCTAGAAGCCCGTCCGCAGCCTTTTCGGCCAGAAAGGCCTCCAGATTCGACCCATCTGGAACCTTGAATTTCGGAAGGTGAAGCGAGTCGGTGTCAAACCGCACATGGCAGCGGGATGCGATCTCCGCGGTACGTTCGCACGCGCCGGGATAATCCGCAAAAAGCTCATACATCTCCTCGGGCGACTTGACGTAGAACTCGGCGTTGTAGGGGTAACTGCGCTGCAGATCCTCGAGGTCCCGATTGAGGCCGATACCGATCAGGACCCGGTGGGCGAAGGTGTCCTCCCTCTTGTGAAAGTGGCAATCGTTGGTGGCCACCAGCTCGATTCCGGTGGCCCGCGACAGCTCGGACAGGCCGTCGCGCACGAACTCCTCGTCGGCGAGGCCGTGGTCCTGGATTTCGAGAAAGAAGTTGTCCTTGCCGAGGATCTCGCGGTAGGTCTCGGCCGCCCTCCGAGCGCCGTCACCGTCTCGGACCAGGAGTAGCCGTGGGATTTCCCCCGAGAGGCACGCGGAGAGACCGATCAGGCCGTCGCTGTGATCCGCCAAGAGGTCCCTGGAGATCCGCGGCTTGTGGTAGAAGCCCTCCAGGTAGCCCGCGCTCACCAGACGAACCAGGTTGCCGTAGCCCAGGTCATTCTCGGCCAAAAGGACGAGGTGGTCGTACGGCTTGCGGCGGCCCGCTACCGGTGCGCGCTCACGATGATCCCCGGGGGCCACATACACCTCGCATCCGATGACCGGGCGCACGCCCGCCTTGATGGCGGCACGATGAAACTGGAAGGCCCCAAAAATATTGCCGTGATCCGTGATCGCGACCGCCGACATTCCCATCCTCGCGACCTGCTCCGCCAGCTCCGGGATCCGAATCGCTGCGTCGAGCAGCGAGTAGTGGCTGTGCAGATGAAGATGAACAAACGGCGGAGTCTCGGACCCTCGGCTCATGGCGCCATCATACCCGACTCTTCTCCCGCCGGGTCCCGCCTCGTGGCGCCCCAGGAAACCGTGGCCGCCCGGCCGCTTGAAGCCACTATTTCTCGCTCATGTTCTTGGCCAAATCGGGAGCTCAATCTGGGACGAAA
>JAIVTZ010000482.1:0-3629 GCA_049188105.1 Deltaproteobacteria bacterium
TCCGCTCGTTTTTGAAGGCGATGCCGCTGTGGATGCGGCAGAAGCTCCACCTGCCGCGCGAGATTCGGCGCGAGCTCGACGGCGAGTACACGCGCCGCATCGTCTTCTGCGAGCACCACGAGTCGCACGCCGCCTCGGCCTTCTTCCCGTCGCCCTTCGAGGAAGCGGCGATATTGACCCTCGACGGGGTGGGGGAGTGGGCCACCGCGAGCTTTGGCAGCGGGCGCGGCAACCGCATCGAGCTCAGCCACGAGCTCCACTTCCCGCACTCGCTCGGCCTCCTCTACTCGGCCTTCACCTACTTCTGCGGCTTCAGGGTCAACTCGGGCGAGTACAAGCTGATGGGTCTCGCGCCCTACGGCGAGCCTTGCTGGGTCGAGGAGATCCTCGACAAGCTCCTCGACCTCAAGGAGGACGGGTCCTTCCGCCTCGACCTCAGCTACTTCAACTACTGCCAGGGCCTGACCATGACGTCGAAGGCTTTCGACCGGCTCTTCGGAGGCCCGCCGCGGACGCCCGAGACGCCGCTGACGCAGCGCGAGATGGACCTCGCGGCCTCGATCCAGAAGGTGACGGAGGAGATCGTGCTGCGCACCGTCCGCCACCTCCACGAGCGGACCGGTATGAAGAACCTCTGTCTTGCCGGCGGTGTGGCGCTGAACTGCGTCGGCAACGGGCGCATCCTCCGCGAAGGGCCCTTCGAGAAGATCTGGATCCAGCCCGCGGCCGGCGACGCCGGCGGCGCCCTCGGCACGGCGCTCTTCATCTGGTACCAGCTCCTCGGCAACGAGCGGCGGACCGAGACGCCCGACGCCCAGCGGGGGACGCTCCTCGGACCGAGCTTTTCGGAAGGAGAGATCCGCCCATTCCTCGACTCCACCGGCTCGGTCTACCGCCATATCGACGACGAGGCCGAGCTCGATCGCGAGATCGTCGACCTCATCGAGGACGAGAAGGTGGTGGGTCTCTTCCAGGGTCGGATGGAGTTCGGTCCGCGCGCGCTCGGCTGCCGGTCGATCATCGGCGACGCCAGGAGCCGCGCCATGCAGTCGGTGATGAACCTCAAGATCAAGTTTCGCGAGTCCTTCCGGCCCTTCGCGCCGATCGTTCTGCGCGAGCGTGTCAGCGACTACTTCGAGATGGAGGACGAGGCCGACAGCCCGTACATGCTGCTGGTGGCGTCGGTCGCCCAGGACAAGCGGACGCCGGTCGACGACGACGGCGCCCAGGGCCTCGACAAGCTCCGGTTGGTGCGCTCCCAGGTGCCGGCCATCACCCACGTCGACGGCTCGGCGCGGGTCCAGACCGTGGACCCCGTGCGCCACGGGCGGCTCCACCGGCTGATGTCGCGCTTCGAGGAGCGCACCGGTTGTCCGGTGATGATCAACACCTCGTTCAACGTCCGCGGCGAGCCCATCGTCTGCACGCCCGAGCACGCCTACCACTGCTTCATGGGCACCGACATGGACGTGCTGGTGTTGGAAAACTTCATCCTCCTCAAGCCCGAGCAGCCGCAGACCGCGGCCCCCGACCGCGACCGGTATCTCGCGCAGTTCGAGTTGGATTAGGAATCAAATATGCAATCCATATCCATTCCGTACCCGTTCCCGTACCCGTTCCCGTACCCGGGAATTGGTCGTCGGCTCGTCGGGAACGGGTACGGGCACGGGAACGGTTGAGATGGCTGTCGTTCAGATCAACCGTCATCCGACCCGGCGCGAGCTCAACCAGTTCGGTTTCATCTGGATGGGCTTCGTCGCCTTCTTCGGAGTCATCGCCTTATTCAAGTTCCACAACCCCTCGCTGGCGCGCGGTCTGTGGGTGGCGGCCGTGGTGGTGCCGATCGTCGGCTGGATCTTCCCCCGGTTCATGCGCTGGGTCTTTCTGGGCATGTCCTATCTGGCGTTTCCGATCGGGTTCGTGGTCTCACACGTGGTGCTGGCGGTGGTCTACTACCTGGTATTGACGCCGATCGGCCTGCTGACGAGGCTTTTCGGATATGATTCCATGAAGAGGCGATTCGATCCCGAGGCGAAGAGCTACTGGGTCGAGCGGTCCACCGCCGCAGCCGATTCCAAGCGCTACTTCCGTCAGTTCTGAGGAGTGGGAATGAGCGATCAGAAAGAAAGCGGAAAAGACTTCGAACACGAGGCGAACGCGCCGCAGCAAGGGATCGTGCGCGAGTTCCTCGACTTCCTGATGCACAACAAGAAGTGGTGGCTGACCCCGATCATCCTCGTGCTGCTGCTGGTGACGGTGCTGATCGTCCTCTCGGGATCGGCCGCGGCGCCGTTCATCTACACGCTGTTCTGATTCCAATTGTCTGTCGCCGCTTCGCGGCTTTTCGACTTTTTCCGGTGCCGTGTTCCTGGGGCTCACGCCCCAGGCTAAGAATATGCCGCCGCTTCGCGGCTCCGCCCTGTGGGCATCGCCGTGATACGTCGGGGCTCGTTCTCTTCAATTTATTGATCACCCAGAAGCCGGGAAACGACGCAGATTGCGGCACGTTACGCGCCGCCGTATCGAGGCCGTGAAAAGAGGGCCAGCTCGTGTTTCTCACCAGCTGTTTACGATCGAGCGCCGAAGGCGCGACAGATATTTAGCCTGGGGCGTCAGCCCCAGGATTCGGTGGTTTGAAAAATTCTGAGCCCTGAAGGGGCGACAGACCGATGCTGCGATCGGCACGATGATCTGACGCGGTCACCCGAGCAGCGCCAGGAAGACCCCGGCCGCTACCGCGGAGCCGATCACTCCGGCGACGTTGGGTCCCATGGCCGCCATCAACGGGTTGACCTTGCCGTCGGTTTCCGTGGAGACGAAGTCCTGGACCACCCGCGCCGCCATTGGGACCGCGGACACCCCGGCCGCACCGATGCAGGGGTTGATCTTGCGGCTGGCTGGGAGCACGAGATTGATCCCTTTGGCAAAGACCACACCGCCGAAGGTGCTGAAGGAGAAGGCGATCATCCCCAGCACGAGGATGAAGATCGTCTGCGGCCGGAGGAACGCGCTGCCCTCCATGGTCGCTCCGATGACCACCCCCAGGAAGATGGTGACGATGTTGATCAGCGTACCGCCCGCGGTCTTCGCCAGCCGGTCGGTGACGGAGGACTCGCGGAGAAGATTGCCGAACATCAACATGCCGATCAGCGGTGCGCAGGCCGGTATCGCAAGGGATGCGACCACCGCTACGACGATCGGAAACAGAATGACCGCCGTTTTGGAGACCGCCTTGGTCTGAGGCATGTCGATTGCGCGTTCTTTCCTGGTTGTCAGCAGGCGGATGATCGGGGGTTGGATGATGGGAACCAGCGCCATGTACGAATAGGCCGCGACCGCAATCGCACCGAGCAGGTGGGGCGCCATGATCGACGCCAGGAAGATCGAGGTCGGGCCGTCGGCGCCGCCGATGATGCCGATGGACGCCGCTTCCTGGGCGCTGAAACCGAAGACAAAGAACGCCCCGAGGGCTGCGACCGCAATCCCGAACTGGGCGGCGGCGCCGAGCAGGAAGGTGATGGGTCGCCCGAGGAGGGGACGGAAATCGGTCAGGGCGCCGACTCCGAGGAAGATCACCGGCGGCAGGAACTCGGTCTTGATGCCGGCGTCGTAGATGAGCTGCAGGAGGG
>JAIVTZ010000483.1:0-1869 GCA_049188105.1 Deltaproteobacteria bacterium
CGGTCAGAGCCGCCGGCTCATAACCGGTCGGTCCCAGGTTCGAATCCTGGTGGGCCCACGGTTACGGGGGCAAACCCATCGAGGGGTGATGGTGAGCAAAGCACGCAAGGATCTCGTCAATCTGGTCGATCTTCAGCACATCTACGATTCTATTGCCCGGCAGATCGAGGAACGGAACTCTCCTCCCGAGGAAATCCGCGATTTGCAAGAGGCCAATCGCCTCCGGCAGGAGGAACTCGAGGAGCTGGAACGGCAGACGGAGACGCATCAAGAGGAGATCAAGGAAGTGCGTAAGAAGGAGGCCGAGTGGGAGATCGAGCTCGAGCACTTCCAGAAGCAGAGGAGCGTGGTCACCAACGAGAAGGAGTTCACCGCCGTGATCTCCGAGATCGACTATGCGACACGGGCGATCGAGGAATCCTCAGCCCGGCGCAAGGAGCTCGAGGAGTCCATCGCTCAGCTCGAGCAGGAGGTCACCGAGCGTCGCGAATCACGCCCGGAGGAGGAGTCCGCGAAGAGCGAGGTGGTTGTCTCGTGGGCGAAGCGCAAGGATGAGCTCTTAAAGGCAGTGCACAAGCTGGCGAGGCGGGCCAAGAAGATCGAGGCGGAGATTCAGCCCAAGCGTCGCGCACAGTTTCATCGTCTGCTCGAGAGCAAGCACGGCACCGCCATATCCGAGGTCGTCGATGGATCGTGTTCGCTGTGTCACTTGGCGCTACGGCCCCATCTTCAGCAGCGTGTGAGACGGTGCGAGGAAATCATCGACTGCGAGTTCTGCCACCGCATCCTGTATCTCAAAGAAAACTTGACCCAGGTCGAGAACGGCGTCGCCGACGGATAGCCCGTCGTGGTCGCCGACATTGTTGACCGGTTGGCCGGCGTGCGGCAACGCGTTGCTGCGGCTGCGGCTGGATGCGGCCGCGATCCGCAGTCGGTGACCCTGATTGCAGTCGGCAAGACCTTTTCAGCGGAGATCGTGCGAATGGCGGTTGAGGCCGGCGCCGTCGACCTCGGGGAGAATCGGGTCCAGGAGGCGGTGGCGAAGAAGCCCGAGGTGCCTGGCGCGAGATGGCATCTCATTGGCCCCCTGCAGCGCAACAAGGCTCGTGCGGCGCTCCGGGTCTTCGATATCGTCCACACCCTCGACCGTCCCGAGCTGGCCGACCGGCTACAGCTCCTGCTCGCCGAGCACTGGCCCGGCCGGCGTCTCGATGTGCTGGTCGAGGCCAACATCGGGTCGGAGCCGCAGAAGGCCGGCGCCCTTCCCGAAGAGGTCGCCGAGTTGGTGCGGCACTCGGTGAGTTGCGACCGGCTATCGGTCCGCGGGTTGATGGCAATTCCGCCATGGCAGGAAGATCCGGAGGCGTCGCGGCCATATTTCCGAGCTCTCCGCGAGCTTCGGGACGATCTGCAACAGGTTGTGGGTGTACCTCTGCCCGAGCTCTCCATGGGCATGAGCCATGACTTCGACGTGGCCATCGCCGAGGGCGCCACAATGGTCCGCGTCGGCACCGCAATCTTCGGCTCCCGCGGACCGAAAGCTGTTAGCAGTTAGCAATTAGCTGTTAGCTCATCACAGACTGCCTGACGAATCATCGGTACCTCGCAGAAGAGAGGTGCCAGTGTGTGTCGTGAACCTGTGACAGTCATCGGACTCTTCACGGCTGCGGTGGCATAGGCCAAAAGTTAACGGCCAACAGCTAACTCACAACCTCTCGCCTGCCTCGCGACGAGGCCCTCCGCAACATCGGCGCGCCAACAGTGCGCTCCGAGTGGGAGGTCCAAGTCCGTAACTCAAAACTCAAAACTCATAACTCAAAACTATCCGCGGGGTGGATGGAAAATCCGAAATTCGAAATTCGAAATCCG
>JAIVTZ010000483.1:1879-3626 GCA_049188105.1 Deltaproteobacteria bacterium
ACAACCTCTCGCCTGCCTCGCGACGAGGCCCTGCGCGACAGCGGCGCGCCGACTGAAGGCTCCCGCGAGTGGGTGGCCGAAACTCAAAACTCAAAACTAAGAACTCAAAACTCCATCGGGGGTGGATCGGCGGAAAATCCGAAATTCGAAATTCGAAATTCGAAATTCCGGTGGGGCGGATTGAAAGTTCGGCGTTCCAACCTTCCCACGTTTCAACGTTTTACTTGCTCAGACGCCGACTTTGTGAAAAAATTCTCATCCGGTTGAGACGGGGGAGCGATAATGGCGGAAATAACCGGTGTCGATAGTGGTTTCGCGCGGGAAGTAACCCGCCTCGCACGTGATCAGGCCTCTCGGAGTGTCGAGTTCCTGCACGATCTGGTGACCCTGCCGTCACCGAGTCGCGGCGAGCGCCTGGCGTGTGAACGGGTGCTTCGCGAGATGGAGTCACTGGGGTTTGAGGATGCCCACTTTGACGAGATGGGCAACGTTCTCGGCCGCATTGGTTCGGGTCCGCGGATCCTCGCATTCGATGCACACATCGACACTGTCGGCATCAGTAATCCGACCCATTGGCGTCACGATCCCTTCCGCGGAATCGTCACAGACGGAATCCTCTTTGGGCGCGGCGCCTCGGATCAGAAGGGGGGGTTGGCGGCGATTGTCCACGGTGTCGCCCTCGCGGATCAGATCGGGTTGTCGAACGAGCTGACGGTTTGGGTGACCGCGACCGTCAACGGCGAGGATTGCGTGGGTCTTGCCTGGCAGTATCTCGTCAACGAAACCGAGCTGCGGCCTGAGGTCGTGGTGATCGGTATGCCGTCGCACCTCGGCGTGTGTCACGGACAACGCGGCCGCATGGAGGTGGAGATCGCAACCTCGGGCGTCTCCGTCCACGGCTCGCAGCCGGATCGGGGAAGCAACGCGATCTACACCATGGTGCCGGTGATCAAAGGTCTCGTCGAGCTCCATCGTGGTTTCGATGTGGACCATCCGATGCTCGGGCGTGGATCGCTGGCGGTGACCGGGATCACCTCGCAATCACCCTCGTTGACCGCAGTTCCGGACGAGTGCGTCGTGCACGTCGATCGTCGTCTCACGATTGGCGAGACCTCGGACGAGGCGCTGGCCCAGATCAACGACGTGTGTCAGGACGCTGGGGCGGAGGCCGATGTGCGATTGCTGCACTACGATCTGCCGTCATGGCGCGGCTTCACCTACCCGAATGACAAGGTCTTTCCGGCATGGGAAACACCGGCGGAGAGCCCGGCGGTGTCGGCGGCGATGGGGACTGCGGAGAGGGTTCTCGGCCGCAGGCCACGGATCCACCGTTCAGCCTTCTCGTCCCACGGATGCGCCACTTCGGGCATTTTCGGCATCCCGACCGTCGGCTTCGGTCCGGCCGATGAGCTTTACTCGCACACCGTCAACGACCAGATTCCGCTCGCCCAGCTCGAACCGGCGATGGCGTTTTACGCCATGTACCCGCAGGTGTATCTGGAGGCCGACCGGTAGCTCACCCACCCACGCGATGAACCACAGAGGCACAGAGAACACAGAGAGAAACACAGAGGACATCGCAAACACGAAGGCACGAAGACACAAAGCGGCCCACCCATCGCAATTTGCCCACAGATAACGCAGATAACGCAGATGGCCGTTCTCGAGACTCGAGCACGTGGCGAGGTCCCGGCCGTCGTCGAACAACGGCCGGGAACTGGAGGACAGGGCGACGATTCCGATCGCA
>JAIVTZ010000484.1:0-3615 GCA_049188105.1 Deltaproteobacteria bacterium
GGCAGAAACCAGGCGACCGTCCATGCGACCAACGGCAGCAACATCCACTGAGCGACGGTGGCGACTACGACAAGAGCTGGACGTTCGGTGAGCCGCCTGAAATCTGCTCGGGTCAGATCGAGACCGACGATGGCCATGATCAGAAAGACTGTGATTTGAATGGCGAGATCCACGTCGTCCGGACCCTTTCCTGTCGCTCGGCTGCGAGTGAGTAAACCTACCATGTGCGAGAGAGCGGCGGCAGATCATTCGGGTCGAGGGTGCGATTCAGGACACGGGTACGGAGACGGAGACGGAGACGGGCACGGACGCGGGCGCGGGCTCGGGCACGGGCTCGGGCTCGGGCACGGAGACGGGCACGGGCACGGGGAGGTGGTTCCTTTACTCCCCCACGCGGCCTGTGTAGACTGACTTCGTCGCGGCGCGGCATCCAGCGCAGCGATCTCGACACTTGGAGGACCCATGAGCGTAGGCATCGTCGGTTACGGCGCCTTCATCCCGAGACGCCGGATCAAGCTCGAGGAGATCGCCAAGGTATGGGGCGCCGACGCGCCCTCCTACCGCCGGGGGCTCCAGCTCAACGAAAAGTCGGTGCCCGGCGCCGACGAGGACACGGTCACGATGTCGGTGGAGGCGGCGCGCAATGCCCTCGCCCGTTCGGGTGGCGTCGATCCCGCCGACATCGGTGCGCTTTACGTCGGCTCCGAGTCGCACCCGTATGCGGTCAAACCGTCGGGGACGATCGTCGCCGAGGCCATCGGCGCTACGCCCGACATCCACATCGCGGACTTCGAGTTCGCGTGCAAGGCGGGCACGGAGGGCATGTTCGTCGCCCAGTCGCTGGTCAAGGCCGGCGAGGTCAAGTACGCGGTGGGTATCGCCGCCGACACCTCGCAGGGCGCTCCGGGCGACGCCCTCGAGTACTCTGCAGCCGCCGGCGCCGCCGCCTTCATCTTCGGTGACGACGACGAGCGCATCCTGGCCGAGGTGGTGGACACCTACTCGTGGACTACCGACACCCCCGATTTCTGGCGCCGGGAGTATATGCACTACCCGCGCCACGGCAGCCGCTTCACCGGCGAGCCCGCCTACTTCCGGACCACCATGTCATCGGCACAGGGCATCATGGAGAAGGCCGGCCTCGAACCGGGGGATTTCGCACACGCGATCTTCCACCAGCCCAACGGCAAGTTCCCGATGCGGGTCGGCAAGAAGCTCGGCTTTACCCAAGAGCAATTGGAGACCGGCTGGCTGTCGCCGTGGCTCGGCAACACCTACTCCGGGGCGTCCCCGATCGGCTTGACCGCGGTGCTCGACATCGCAAAGCCGGGCGACCTCATCCTGCTCACCTCGTTCGGGTCCGGCGCGGGGTCGGACTCCTTCGTCTTTCGGGTCACCGATCGCATCGAGGTTGCGCGCGATCACGCGCCGAGCACCCGGTCGCAACTCGACGAAAACCAGATCTACGTGGACTACGGCACCTACGCGAAGCTCCGCGGCAAGATCCGCATGGGCGAGTGAGGAGGTGGCGATGCGCGATGTAGCCGTTGTCGGAATCGGAATGAACGACTTCGGAGAGCTGTGGGAGAAGTCCCTCCGCACCATCTGGGCGGAGTCGGCGCTCGCCGCGCTCTCCGACGCCGGCGTGGACTCGGTGGACCTCATCACCATCGGCTGTATGTCCCCGGGCCTCTTCGTCGGCCAGGAGCACCTCGCTTCGGTGCTCGCGGATGAGCTGGGGATGGCTGGCGTACCGGCGTCGCGGGTCGAATCGGCTTGCGCCTCCGGCGGTCTCGCCCTGCGAACCGGGTTCGCCGAGGTCGCCTCCGGCCTCTCGGACACCGTCCTCGTCACGGGTGTCGAAAAGATGACCGATGTCGACGGCGCCGACGCCACCTACGCCCTCGGCACCGCCGCCGATCAGGAGTGGGAGGGCTTTCACGGCATTACCTTCCCGGGGCTCTACGCCATGATGGCTCAGGTCCACATGCAGCGCCACGGCACGACCTCCGAGCAGATGGCGGCAGTGGCGGTCAAGAACCACGCCAACGGACTCCTGAACCCGCACGCCCAGTACCACCTCAAGGTAACGGTCGAGAGCGTGTTGGAGTCGACCATGGTCGCCGACCCACTCCACCTCTTCGACTGCTCACCGGTGACCGACGGCGCGGCCGCGCTGGTCCTCACAACCGTCGAGCGGGCCAAGGAGCTGGCCGGCGACCGGCCGGTGGTCAAGATCACCGGCTCGGGTCTCGCCACCGACACCATCACCCTCGCCAACCGTGAGGACCTCAGCGAGCTCGCCGCGGTCCGATTGGCGGCCGAACGGGCCTACGAGATGGCCGGCAAGAAGCCCGAGGACCTGCACGTCGTCGAGGTCCACGACTGCTTCACCATTGCCGAGATCATGGCGACCGAGGCCATCGGTCTCTTCGACCCGGGCTACGGCGCCACCGCGGTCGAGGACGGGCTCACCTCTCTTCAGGGCAAGATTCCGGTGAATCCATCCGGCGGCCTCAAATCGAAGGGCCACCCGGTGGGCGCCACCGGCGTCGCTCAAGCTGCCGAGATCGTCACCCAGCTCCGCGGTGAAGCCGGGCAGCGACAAGTGGAGGGCGCCACGGTCGGCCTCGCCCAGAACATGGGCGGCTCCGGCGGCAGCGCAATCGTTCACATTCTGGAGGTGGTGGCATGATCTCCCCCGGTCGTTCCTGGCGTGAGTTCCCCCAGCGCTACCGGCTCGAAGCCGCCAAGTGTGAGGCGTGCGAGAAGATCCACTACCCACCGCGGGTCGTGTGCTCGAAGTGCGGCGGATCCACCTTTGAAAACATCACCCTGCCCCGCGAGGGCAAGGTCGTGACCTTCACCATCGTGCGCGTGCCGCCGGCCGGCTTCACCGAGCAGACGCCGCTGCCCATCGCCATCGTCGAGGTCATGGACGGGGTGCGGATCATGGTGCAGATCGGCGATCTTGAAGATCCGTCCGATCTCGAGATCGGGATGCCGGTGCGGCTCGAGTTCCGGCGCATCTCGTGGGACGGCGAGGCCGGACTGATCTTTTACGGCCACAAGGCGGTCAAGAGCTGATTCTACGGCGACACGGTTTGACGTACGCGCAGTTATTGGAGAGAATGAGTCCATGAACGACACTGATTTCACCTCGAATGTCTGCTCGATCAACGAGATCGATCCCGAGGCCGTCGCCTTCGTCCAGGAACGGGCCCTCCCTCTCGATACCATCGAGAAGGTCAGCCGGCTCTTCTCGGCCCTCTCCGACCCGACCCGCCTCAAGATCCTGCACGCCCTCACCGTCACCAAGGAGCTGTGCGTCTGCGACCTCGCGGTCCTGGCCGAGCTCTCGGTGTCCGCCGTCAGCCACCAGCTCCGTCTGCTCCGCGACCGCGATCTGGTGCGCGCACGCCGCGACGGGCGCATGGTCTACTACAGCCTCGCCGACGACCACGTGGCGACGCTGATGGGCACAGGCGTCGAGCACGCGAACGAGTGATCACGGATAATTCTCAGTTCTTAGAGCCTCTTGCAAAATTCGTAGACGCTCGGGCGGGGATAAACCCCGCCCCTACGGATTTCTTTGTAGGGGAGGGGTTAATCCCC
>JAIVTZ010000485.1:0-3605 GCA_049188105.1 Deltaproteobacteria bacterium
CCGGGGTCGGAGCAGGTGCACTGATAGGAGTTGAGAGGTCAGAGTTTTGAGTTTTGAGTTATGAGTTTTGAGTTTCCACACGACCACGCGCGACCATGGGGTGGTGGGGATAACTCAAAACTAAAAACTTAAAACTCAAAACTGGATTGGGGGGTGGGCGGCATTCCGAATTCCGAATTCCAAATTCCGAATTGACGTTCTAACGTCCCAACGCCTCTGCGGCGGCCGGCCGGTTCGTCGGCGGCTCGTCGTCCGGGCCGCTGGTAAGACCCACCACCGCCAAACCGAGGGCGAGGACCAGGGCCGCGGCGACGATCGGCACCAGAAGCTGGTACCAGCCGGTCCTCCGGTCGCGATCGTTCCCATACCCGTTGCCCGCTTCCGTTTCGTATGAAGTCATACTGCCCCCGTTTCCCTACATATACGACGCCGCAGGATCCCAAAAAGTTGCAGGCGGGCCGAAATAATTCGGCCCGCCTGCTCTCTCATTTCCTCACTTCGAGGCCATTTGGAAATCGGGGTGGTTCTTCTTCATGTGCTCGTTGATCCACTTGGCCTGGACCTCTTCGGGCACCCACCCGAGGGTGGCGACAATCTTCACCTTGCCGCCCTGGCGCTCGACCACGTACTTCGCCTGGGAGCCCGGTTCGAGCTTTGAGTAGACCTCTTTCAGCGCCGGTTTGTTCTCCTTCGAGTACTCCACGCCGTTGATGGCGAGGAGCACGTCACCCTGCTCGAAGCCAGCCTTCTGCGCAGGGCTGCCCTTGTAGACATCCTCGACCACCCAGCGGCCCTGCTGGTTGGTCTCGTACTCGATGCCGAGCCAGGCCTTGTGCGCGATCTTGGTTTTCATCTTCGCCAGGCAATCCTCGCCGTCGCCGGCGCACTTGCCCTTCTCACCGGCCACCGCCGGCATGGCGACGAACAGCACCAACAACAACATCGCAAACAGCTTCTTCATGGACTGACCTCCCGAGTTCTTGGATCGACAGCCATCGGCCACCACGACTCGAGGCATCCGATCCGGGTTGACGAGACCCCGACCGACGACTCGTCGCTCGGGGTATGACGGCTTTTGCACATGCCGATCAATCTGCGCCCGAGAGATGTGAATGTCCTCACCGCGACGTCAGAAGTTGTAAAGGGTGTAACGGACATGCAAAACACCACGATGCGGCGGTGACCGTGCGCTATATTGCTAGCTGTGAGTCTCTTCAACAACAACCGTGGCGGCACCTTTTCTGATACGGAGTTGCGGGCCGTGGAGCACAGCGTGCTTGGCGGCCGGCGCATCCTGTGGGCCGGCGTCCTTGCGGTGTTGTTGCCCCTGGCTGTCCTGCTGGGGCTGCAGTACTGGTGGCTGGCCGATCTCGAGCGCAACTCGGCTATCGCCCGCAAGGCAACCCTCGAAAACTACCTCGAGACCATCACCAAGGAGGTCTACTACTTCTACTGGAAGATCTCCGAGCGCGCGCTCAACCTGCCGCCGGAGATCTTCACCGACGAAAAGATCGAAAAGGCCGGTTACTACTTCAAAAAAAAGGAGATCGAGGGAGCTAAACGGTTGTTTGTAGTGAGCTACAAGACCAAACACTCCATCTACTTCTTCGACCCGGAAACCCAACAGATGGTCGTGCCCGACTTCTCGGAAGAAACGGTCGCGGTGTGGGCCGCCGCCTCACCGTGGGCCTACCTTCGGAAGAAGGGCGCCAAGATCGAGACAACCACCCTCTCGGTCGATCAGCACGATCCCGCCAACCGGATCATCCTCAACCCCATCACGGACGAGAACTGGAAGCTCGTTGGGCTCGCCGGACTCATCATCGATCAGGAGATCTTCAAAAGCGAGGTCTTGCCGAGGGCGATATCGATCTCTCTTCCGAAATTCGAAGACGGGGAGAAGGACGAGCTGCTGGTCGTCGTGCGTGACGGTCAAAAGCGACAGGTCCTTCCCCACGGGGAAAAGGCGAATCCAAAGAAGGATCGGGTGAAACGTGCCTTCAACTTCGTCTTCACCGACTGGTCTATCAGCCTGCAGGGTGACTTCGCGACACCCGAGAAGTGGGCGCGCGCCAACTTCGCCCTCAATATGACCCTGTCGGTGGTGCTGGCAGCTGTGCTGCTGGGAGGCATCGCGCTCACCGTTCGCACCGCGCTGCGCGAGATGAATCTGTCGGCGATGAAGAACGAGTTCGTCTCCAACGTCTCGCACGAGCTGCGGACGCCGCTGTCGTCGATCCGGGTCTTCGGCGAGTTCATGCGCCGCGGCCGGGTAGTGGAACAGTCCAAGGTGCGGGAGTACGGCTCCTACATCGAGACCGAGAGCCGCCGTCTGACCCAGCTCATCAACAACATCCTCGACTTCTCGCGCATCGAGTCCGGCCGCAAGGTCTACACCTTCGAGGCGGCGGACATTGAAGAGATTCTCGCCGGCACCCTTTCCACCTTCAGCTATCGCCTCCGCGACAAGGGATTCGACCTCTCCTACCACGGCCCTGAGGATCCGCTGCCCGAGATCGAGGTGGACGCCAACGCCATCGATCGCGCGGTGGCCAACCTCCTCGACAACGCGGTCAAGTACTCGGACGGCGACCGCCGGATCGTCGTCGACCTCGCGCGCGACGGCGGCGAGGCGGTGATCTCGGTCTCCGACCACGGCATCGGCATCCCACGCGACCAGCAGGAGCGGATCTTCGAGCGCTTCCACCGCGTCAGCACCGGCCTCGTGCACGACGTCAAGGGCTCGGGGCTCGGCCTGTCGCTCGTGCGGCACATCGCCGAGGCCCACGGCGGCCGGGTGACGGTTACAAGCGAGGTCGGCAAAGGGAGCACCTTCAGAATTCGTTTTCCGATCGAGCGCGAAACGGGAGAAAAGGAATGAGCAGGGTGCTTGTGGTCGAGGACGACGAGGCGATGGCGGTCGCGCTCAAGGACGGTTTTTCCTACGAAGGTCACGAGGTCATCGTCGCACGTGACGGCGAGGAGGGCCTGCTTCTTGCCCGCGAGGAGAAGCCCGACATCATGATCCTCGACGTCATGCTGCCGAAGATGACCGGGCTCGAGGTGTGCAAGCTGCTGCGCGGCGAGGGTTCCGGCCTGCCGATCATCATGCTCACCGCTCGCGGCCAGGAGATCGACAAGGTGCTCGGTCTCAAGCTCGGCGCCGACGACTACGTCACCAAGCCCTTCAGCTTCATGGAGCTGATGGCCCGCGTCGAGGCGGTGCTGCGCCGAACTCAGCCGGGCGGCGGTACCCGGGCGACTCACCAGTTCGGCGACGTCACCGTCGATCTGGACAGGCACGAGGCCACCAAGGGCGGCGTTTCAATCGATCTCACCCCGCGCGAGTTTCGCCTCCTCGGCTACTTCCTCGAACACCAGGGCGAGGTCGTGTCCCGCGAGCAGCTTCTCGACGCGGTGTGGGGCTATGACACCATCCCCTTCACCCGCACCGTCGACACCCACATCGCCAAGCTGCGCAAGAAGATCGAGGACGACCCCTCGGACCCGCAGCACCTGATCACGCTGCATCGGTTGGGGTACAAGTTCGTGGGGTGAGTGCCGGTACCTACCCGGGACAAGTAATCAGTAATCAGTACCGCCCA
>JAIVTZ010000486.1:0-3591 GCA_049188105.1 Deltaproteobacteria bacterium
TGACGTGAAACGCCGGCGCCACGAGGTTGAAGAAAAGCCGCGTCCGGTGGCGCTCGACCTCCGGCTCCGCCCGCCCACCATCGCGATCACAGAAACCGTCGGCGGGCGTTTGCTTCCGTGTCATGTCATCCGCCGTACATCGAGATTGGAGGCGTTTTGTCGATGAAGAGGCTACTCGGTGGGGAGGGGATAAACCCCTCCCCTACGTGTGTTTTCGTAGGGGCGGGGTTCATCCCCGCCCCCGCGGGTTCTGAGATTTGCATGAGGCTCGATTGTGATTGGGCTGTTTCGGTAGCCGGGATGGATGGCAACTCAAAACTCAAAACTAAAAACTCAAAACTCACGAAGCGGCGGGCCGGAATTGAGAATTGAGAATTGAGAACTGGTCAAAGCCCCATCCTCTTCCTCGTCAGCGCCTCGAGCCCCCCGGCGAGCACCAGCTCCTGGGCGGCGGGGCCGAGAGGGGAGAGCGGATAGGTCTCGCCTCGCCACCGGGCCTTCGCGGCGCGGAAGTCGATGCTGAGATCTCCGGCCGGGATGGTACGGGCCCCGCCCTCGGATTCGGTTGCGAATGCGCTGCGAATGGCGTCGGAGAGGGCCGGGCTCTCGAGGCAGATAAAGGCATTGTTGAACGCGTTCCGGAGGTAGGTCTGGGAGAACGAAGCCGCGATGACCGCCCGGATGCCACGATACTTGAGGGCGGTCGCGGCCTGCTCGCGCGAGGACCCGGCGCCGAAGTTTCGTCCGGCGACGATGATGTCGCCGTCGGCTGCGATCTCTTGGAACCCGGGATCGTAATTGGCCATCGCGTGCCCGGCCATCTGCTCCGGCGTCAGGTCGTCGCGGTAGGTGACGTCCTTGCCGTAGATGCCGTCGGTGTTGAGATTGTCGACCGGAAGGAGGAGGGCGCGTCCGGTGATGCCTTCGGGGAAGCCGTCCAGGATGGACACCTCGCGCTCCAGCGGCCGCCAACCGAGATCGGTGAAGGCATAGTCGGGCACCGATGTGCCGAGGTCCTCGGGGCCGGTGATGAAGCCGGCGATTGCCGATGCCGCGACGACTGCGGGGCTCGCCAGGTAGGCCTCGGCTTCGCGCGAGCCCATTCGACCCTTGAAGTTGCGGTTGGTGGCCGAGATCCCGACCTCGCCGGCTTCGAGCAGACCCACGCCGAGGCCGATGCAGGCGCCGCAACCGGGCGGCAACGGACGTGCCCCGGCTTCGAGAAGATCTTGCCATGTTCCCTTCGCCTCGGCATCGGCCTGGATCTCGGCCGACGCCGCCGCCACGTAGAGCTCGACGCCGTCGGCCACCCGCTTCCCGCGCAGAACAGCCGCCGCCTCCACCAAATCGTCAAGCCGGGCGTTGGTGCAGGACAGCAGGTAGGCCTTGTGGATCTCGACCCGATCGGTGGCGATTTCGGCCGCAGGCCGCATCACACCGACGCCGTCGGGGCCGGCGACGTGTGGAGAGACTTTCGAGAGGTCGAGCGTGATCTCGGCCGCGTAGGAGGCGTCCGGATCGGGCATGGGAGCGCGGACCTCCCAGGCGGCGATCATCTCCTCCGTCAGACGGTCGGTGACGCCCTCCGAGGCAAGCGCGGCGGCGCGCTCGCGCAGGTAGGCCGCGGTCGTTGAGTCGAAGGGGAACCAGCCCACGAGCGCCCCCCACTCGGTGGTCATGTTGGAGATCGTCAGACGCTGGGACATCGAGAGCCCGGCCACGCCCGGGCCGTGGAACTCGATCGCCGCATTGAGCACCTCGCCCGTGTTGTAGAGCCCGCACAGGGTGATGATCACGTCCTTGCCGGTGACACCAGGACGGAGGGCGCCTTCGAGCACCACCTTGACCGTCCGCGGCACCAGCCACCAGGTGACGCCGCCGGCCCACAGGGCGGCGGCGTCGGTGCGCACCACCGGGGTGCCGACCGCGGCCAGGGCGCCGTACATGTTGGAGTGCGAGTCCGACGCGACGACCAGTGCACCGGGGTGGACGAAGCCCTTCTCCACCATCAGCTGGTGGCCGATGCCGGCGCCGGCGGGAAAGAATACGACCCCCTGGCTGTCGGCGAACTCCTGGATGCGCCGGTACTTCGCCAGGTTCTCTTCACTCGTGTCCTGGACGTTGTGGTCGAGGGTGAAGACCGGCTGCGCGGGATCGGCGATACGCTTCGCGCCGATGGAGTGGAACTTCGGCATCACCGCGCCGGTATTGTCATGAGTCATGACGTGCGCCGGACGCACCGTCACCATGTCGCCGGCCCGCACCTCGTGGCCGGGTTCCAGTCCCTCAGAATGCGCCTGGACGACTTTTTCGGTGATTGTTTGGGACATCTCGAACCTCCGGTTCGAATTCTCAATTCTCAATTCTCAATTTTGAATTCCCCACGACTCTCCCGGTTCCCTTCGAGGGTGGGCCGGCATTGAGAATTGAGAATTAAGAATTGAGAATTTGCTCTTTCGTCACCACAAGCTCCGTCATCAGCTCCCTCACGTCATCGTACTCCTCGGTGCGATTGACCGCGGCCCGCATCCGCTCGACGTCGTCCGGGGTCGCGATGCCTTCGGCGAGAGCCGCAAACTTGGCCGCGATCTCGGCGTCGGTGAGCGGGTTGCGCGGGTCGCCCTTGGGGTAATCGAGCCGACGCTCGAGCTCGCGCCCGTCGGTGGTCGTGATCACGACCCGCACCCGCTGCAGCTCGGGGAAGACGGCCTCGATCTCGGGGTCGGCGATGACCTTGACCTTGGAAAGCTGGGCGCGGATGGTCGGATCCATGATCTTGGCGTCGGTGAACTGCAGGGGCGTCACCTGGCGCTCGGCGACCGCGGCGGCGATCACGTAGGGCAGCGAGTGGTCGGCGGTCTCCTTGTTGCGCGGGTCGTACTTGGAGGGGTCGGCGAGGATGTCGGCGGCCCGCGCCAGCGAGTAGATCGTCACCGATTCGACCTCCTCCGGTGCGAGGTCGTTCTCGATGACCAGATCGAGGGTGGCCGAGATGGGCGCGTGGGTGAGGGCCTCGGTGGGGAACGCCTTCATGCCGCACTTCTCGATGCGCCAGGAGTCGCCCAATCCGTCGGTCAGGACCTCGAGCTTCCACTCGGGTCCCAGCACATGCACCAGGCCTTCCTTGCCGTCGATGACGTGTTCGGGACCGCTGTAGCCCTTCTCGGCGAGCAACGCCGCCAGCACGCCGACCAGGAGCGAGCCGACGCGGCCCAGCCCCTGCACGGCGACGCGCATCCCGGAGAGGCTCCGGACCCCCTCCTGGTGGTGGGCCGCGGCCTGGCCTTCTACGTCCGCCGCGTGCGCGTCGAGCTGCCCGTGCTGCTGAACGGACAGATCAAACCAGGAGATATCGATCGCTTTCGCTTCCGCGCAAAGCGGGGACAGCGGATCGTCGCCGATGCGCATGCTCGACGGCTGATCCCGTATCTGGCCGATGCCGTTCCCGGTTGGTTTCAGGCGACGATTTCGCTTTCCGATGCGAAAGGAAACGAGTTGTCGTATTCCGACGACTTCCGGTTTCATCCCGATCCGGTCCTCTCTTACGAGATACCCAAGGCCGGCCAATACGTGTTGGAGATCAAGGACTCG
>JAIVTZ010000487.1:0-3586 GCA_049188105.1 Deltaproteobacteria bacterium
CCCAACCGGTCATCACCATTGCCACGGTCAACAGCGCGACCACCGGCAGCCACGCCATCAGATAGAGGGCAAGGTGGCGACGGTTGGCGAGGATGGGGTGCATGCTCTGGTCTCAGATGTCTCGTGCCGTCTTGTGGGGCAGGCGTCCCGCCTGCCAAGTGGGTGGGTGGAAAATCCGAAATCCGAAATCCGAAATCCGAAATCTGGACCCGTCCAGAGGCTGGGTCTTGTTCAATTCTTGATCTCCACCCCGCCCATGATGGCGGTGCCGCTGATCACCAGGACCTTGCGACCCTCCCCCTCGGCGGTGCGGGTCATGTCACTGTACCCACCGAGGAGGGCGAGGCCCTTGACCTGAACCTCCCAGTCGTCGGGGACGCGGATCTCGATGCCGCCCCAGAAGGCAAAGGTGTCGATCTCGGCCGGTCCGCCCTCGGATCCGCAGTCCCTGAGGTCGATCTCGCAACCGCCCATGATTGCGATCGCATCGCCGCCCTGGAAGTCGGTAGCCGAGAGCCTGCGGTTCGCGCCGCCGAGGATCGCCGTCGCCTCGAAGACCCCCGTGCCCTCCCCGATCGTGACCCCCCGCCGGCGGAAGGGCTTCAGGATCAGGCTCAAGCCCGCGATGACCAGGATCACCGGCCACAGGTCCCAGATGCCGAAGCTGATCAGACCGAGGTTGGAGAGCAGGATGATCACCCCAACGGCGATGAAGATGGACCCGGCCAGATAACGGCGTGAGCCCTCGGGCCGCACAAAGTGGCTGATGCCGACCAGGATCAGCAGCACCGGCCAGTAAGCAAACAGATCCTCGGCTACCGTGAATCCGAAGTTGTCGAGTAGGAGAATCGCCCCGACGGCGAGCACGCCGATGCCGAGGATCGCGGTGCCGAATCCGCGCCTCCCACCCCGCCCGCCGATGCCGAAGACAGCCACCTTGTAGTCGCTCTCACCGCACTTTTCGTGGCGCCAGGATCCACAGTCCGGGCAGCAGGTGTCACGTTCGCGCTGAGATTCGCTGCTCCCCCGCCGCGCCGAGTCGTCGTTTCTGCGTGTCATATCGTCACTCCTTCCCACTCAAACCAACGGCGTGGAACGGCTGCCCGACTCGTGGTCGAACCCGCGCTCCCGCCGCCGGACGCCGCGAAACACCAAGTTGACGCCGAGGATCACGAGGACCACCGGCCACAGCACCTCGATGCCGACGGCGATCACGCCGAGGTTGTTGAGCAGTATGATCGCACCGACCGCGATCCATGACAGCCCCCAACCCATTTTTCGGGTTAAAGACGGCCCCACGAGGTGGCTGACCCCGAGGACGATCAGCAGCACCGGCCAGAAGGGCACGAGCACGCTACCGTCGATGACGCCGAAGTTGTCGAGGATCAGAGTCACACCGAGGGCGAAGACCCCAAGGCCGAGGACGAAGGCGCCCCAGAGACTCTGGCGGCCGTCACAGATCTCGCAACCGTTCATTGGGTGATGGTGATGGAATGTCATTTCCGGCTCCTTTCGCTCTTCGGTATCCAGCATGGGTCCCTTTCGAGCCCGAGTCACGGGCCAATCGGTGAGTGGCGGTCGAGGGTCGGTGAGTGGTGGTGGCTGGCTTTCCGGGTTAGTATTCGAGCTTCAATCCGCTGATCCGGAAAACCGGCAGCGGAGTTATCAGAGAAGGGTGCCACAATGAATGAACCGAGAATCGATCTGCCCATCAGCGAGATGCCGCGCCAGTGGTACAACCTCGTCGCCGACCTGCCGCAACCTCCACCGCCGCCGCTCGGCCCCGACGGCAACCCGATCGGGCCGGACGACCTGGCGCCGGTCTTCCCGATGAACCTCATCGAGCAGGAGGTCAGCACCGAGCGATGGATCGACATCCCGGAGGGCATCCTCGAGATCTACGCCCGCTGGCGTCCCTCGCCGCTGCGCCGCGCCTACGCCCTCGAGCAGCACCTCGGCACACCGGCGAAGATCTTCTACAAGGACGAGAGCGTGTCGCCGGCGGGCAGCCACAAGCCCAACACCGCGGTCGCCCAGGCCTGGTACAACAAGGAGTTCGGGATCAAGCGGCTGACCACCGAGACCGGCGCCGGCCAGTGGGGCTCGGCGTTGGCCTACGCCGGCCAGCTCCTCGGTATCCAGGTGGACGTGTGGATGGTGCGGGTGAGCTTCGACCAGAAACCGTTCCGCAAGACCATGATGGAGACCTGGGGCGCTCGCTGCGTGCCGTCGCCTTCTCCTGAAACCCAGGTAGGGCGTGCCATCCTCGAGGAGATGCCGGACACCCCCGGCAGCCTCGGCATCGCCATCTCGGAGGCCATCGAGGCCGCGGTGACCGATCCCTCGAGCACCACCCGTTACTCATTGGGCAGCGTCCTCAACTTCGTCATGCTCCACCAGACCATCATCGGGCTCGAGGCCAAGAAGCAGCTCGCGATCGCGGGCATCGACAAGCCCGACATCATCATCGGCTGCGCCGGCGGCGGCTCGAACCTCGCGGGGTTGTCCTTCCCCTTTGTCGCCGACAAGATCAACGGCGCCGAGATCGAGATCATCCCGGTCGAGCCCGAGGCCTGCCCGACGCTCACCAAGGCCCCCTACGCCTACGACCACGGCGACACCGCCAAGATGACGCCGCTGCTTCCGATGTACTCGCTCGGCCATACCTTCATCCCGCCCGCCATCCACGCCGGTGGGCTGCGCTACCACGGCATGTCGCCGCTGGTCTCGGCATCCGTCAAGGCCGGGCTGATGTCGCCGGTCGCCTACCCGCAGCTTCAGTGCTACGAGGCGGCGGTGACCTTCGCCCGCACCGAGGGCATCATCCCGGCGCCCGAGACCAGCCACGCGATCGCCGCCGTCATCGACGAGGCCAAGAAGGCCAAGGAAGAGGGCAAAGAGCGCGTCATCCTCATGAACTGGTCCGGCCACGGCCTGATGGACTTGCAGGGCTACGACCGCTACCTCAACGGGAACTTGCAAGATGTCCATTTTTTATAAAATTCAAGTTTTTTGAAATCTCTGACAATGTCGCTGACCATGTTTTCCACTTTTTTACCAATTTTGAAATCCCTTATAATATCTTGAATATAACGAACCGTTGCAATTGTTGGACGAACATTATCTATGTCTCTGAATCTGTTTTTCGCTTCATTTTTTATTGTTAGCTTTTCAGCTTCATATCCCATCCGTGCGAAAAGCACCGTTGTCATAGGATCACCAATGGGAACCGCTCCATATTTAGGATTACCCTTCTTATCAAATTCGCAATTGAAAGCATCTGATTCATGGCCATGCATTACAAGAGATTGATGGAAATCCTGGTCCATAAAAAAAGAGGTGAAACGGCGGTTGCCAGGCTTGTTTAACAAGTGCTGATTTACTTGCCTGCGACATGGGGGATGAAGATTGATAATTCGATCATGATTTCCAGGAATGTAAATACGATCAATTTTTGCCTTCGCTTTCCAAACATTTTGAAATTCCTTATGGGTTCCACTAAGCCAGGATAATGAAATTTCATTGTGATTAACAATTTTTTTTAGAATTTCATCGCATCTTTTACCAACTTTCTCTTTTTCAAGTG
>JAIVTZ010000488.1:0-3583 GCA_049188105.1 Deltaproteobacteria bacterium
AACGAGTCCATGCTTTCGGCCGGGATGGGTATCGGCGAGGACACAGTGTTCTAATGGAGCTCATATGATGCGTGGCTCGGGAATCCCGCCGATGCGTCCACGTTGCACGACCTCATGGCTGAACGCTCCACGTCCGACGGCTCGGTCCAGTTTCATTTCGGAGGAGGCATGGAGCCCGAACGCATTGCCTGGCGGCTGCGCCGTGACGTTACGGCAATGCTCCGCAATCTCGAGGAGGATCTCGCCGCTGACAGCGAACCCAGCGGGCTGCGAGAGCTGGTGGCCGCGGAGCTCCAGGCGCTCGAGGCCGACCCCGCGAGAATCCCCTGGGAGGATGGCCTCCCGGAGCCGTTCGCGGTCGGGCTCGAGCCCTACCGGGAACGGCTCGAAGCGACCTACTCGCCGGCCACCAACCCGTTCGAGCTGTTGGAGCTGGATTGAGGCCCTCCCGCCCATCTCACCACCAAGACACCAAGACCACCAAGATAATTTCTCTGTGTTTTCTTGGTGTTCTTGGTGCCTTGGTGGTTCAGCCGTTTCGGGGACGCGTCAGGCGATCCCACTCAAGAATTACCGCTCAATAAACCCGCGAGGAGCTCCGCGAGGTGCATGGGACGGGCATCGGTGAGATCGGCAATCTGATGGCGGCAGCTGGTTCCGGAGGCCACCAGCGTCGTGTCCGGCGGCAGGGCGTCGATGGCCTCCACCAACGGAACCGCAACCTGATGTGACAGCTCGCGGTGGGCGCTGAGCATGCCGAAGGCGCCGGCCATCCCGCAGCAGCCGGTCTCGAGCCAGCGTGCAGAGGCGCCCGGGACGCGATCGATCAGCTCGATGACTCCGCGTGCGTCGGCCAGCGCCTTGGCGTGGCAGTGGCCGTGGACCGCTACCTCCCCCACCCGGCCGGCGAACGGCAGCGCCTCCGGATCGGCCTCCAGGAGGTCGGCAACAAAGTCTTCAAAGAGGATGCAGCGGTCCGCCACCTCGTGGGCGCCCGGAATCCCCAACTGCCGGTACTCGTCGACGAACATCGACCAGCACGACGGCTCGAGAAAGACGATGGGCTCGGGGCTCGCCAGGAGCAAGCGCAGGTTGTGCACGCCCAGCCGCCGCACTTTATCGAGCAGCCCGCGGCTGGCCGCCGGCCGTCCACAGCAGACCCTGCCAGTGGCGAGGGCAACTTCGAAGCCCGCTGCTTCGAGAACGGCCACCGCCGCACGGCCGACGCCGGGCTCGTGGTATCGCACCCAGGTGTCGTCCCACAGAATCACCCGACCACGCCGTGGGGAGACTGCAGCGCCGCGGCGACGGAACCAGCGGTCGAACCGCTCGTCACTAAATCGCGGGATCGGCGCCCCGGCGTCGAGCCCGAGGACACGCTCCGCGATCCGGCGAAATCCTCGCCAGCCCAGCATGGCGTTGGCGACGCTCGGGAGGGCCGTACCGAAACGGCCGAGGAGGTCGGCGGCGGCGATCACCCGATCGGTCAGCGGGATCCCTTTCTCTCGGTGTCGTGCGTGGCGAAGCTCCGCCTTGAGGATCGTCATATCCACGTTCGACGGGCACTCGGTGACGCACGCTTTGCACGCTAAACAGGTGTCGAGAACCTCGGCCAGCTCGGCGGTCGCGACCGGCGATGCGCCGGCGAACCGGCCCTCCAGGGCGGCACGGATGATGTTGGCCCGGCCTCGGGTGGACAGCGCCTCGTCACCCGTCGCCGTGAAGGTCGGACACATCGTCGGGGCATCCTTGCGGCAGCCACCGCAGCCGTTGCACTGCTCGAGGTTGGCGACAAAACCGTCATCGCGACCAGGCCAAATGAAGGTCTCATCGAAGGGGAGATCGAGATCCGATTGCCCACCAAGGCGCAGGTCGCGATCGACGTGGTAACGCCCGTCGCCGACGATCTTGCCGGGGTTCATGACTCCACCTGGGTCGAAGAGCCCCTTGAGGCGGCGGTTGGCGTCGATCAGATCCGCCCCGAGGTGCGCCTCGAGGAACTCGGTACGGGCGATGCCGACACCATGCTCGGCGGCGAGGGAGCCGGAAAAACGACGGCACAGGTCCGACACCTGATCCGCTACACGCCGCAGCCTGGCGATGTCCTCCGCCCGGTGGAGGTCGAGGATCGGGCGCACGTGAAGCTCACCCGAGGCGGCGTGACCGTAGAACGATGCCTCCAGATCGAGGGGCTCGAGGATCTCGGAGAGCCCGGCCACGTACTCGGGGAGCCGCTCGGGCCGCACGCACACGTCCTCGACAAAGCCGACCGGTTTGGCTGGACCCTTGCGACTGGTGAGGAGCGAGAGACCGGCCCGCCGCATGCTCCACACCAGCTCCTGCTCGGCGGGGTCCCTGGTGAGAAGGCGCCGCAGCCCGAGAGCCCGCTTGTCGAGCTCGGCAAGGCGCGCACCATCGTCGTCGAAGAACTCCACCAACAAGAGCGCGCCGCACGGCTCATCGTCGAGCCGCATCAGATCTCGGGCTTCGGCGAACGCTCGCTGTCCGGCTGTCTGGTCGAGCACGGACCGGTCGAGGTGCTCGATGGCGGCCGCATCGAGATCGGCAAGCTCGACCGTCGCCTGCAGCGCCTCCCCGACCGAGGCAAAGAAGATCACCCCCAGACTGCGGCTTCCCGGCAGCGGCACGACCCGCAGGATCGCTGACGCGATTCCCGCCAGCGTCCCCTCGCTGCCGGCCACTAGCTGCGTCAGGTCCCCTGGGGCGCGGAGTGCGCGGTCGAGGCCATACCCGGGCCAGCGCTTCATCAGGCCCTCGGGCAGACGTTCAGCGATGGTGTCGGCGTGTTCGGCGACGATGCCGGCAGCGGCCCGAGCGATCTCGGCCAGATCGCTGCCTCCGTCCCCAACCGTCGCCACCGCACCGTCGGCCAGCACGATCTCGACGGCGGCCACGTGGTCGGCGGTCGTGCCGTAGACCGGGGCGTGGGCGCCGGAGGAGTTGTTCGCGATCATGCCACCGAGCGTCGCTCGGGACGAGGTGGCCACATCCGGGCCGAACCACAGCCCGTGCGGCGCAAGATGCGCGTTGAGCTGATCGAGCACGACCCCCGCCCCCACCCGTACCGTCCCGCGCTCGAGATCGAGATCCGAGATTCGCCGGTTGTGGCAAGCAAAATCGACCACCAGCCCGCTACCGAGCGCACCGCCGGCGAGCCCGGTGCCGGCGCCGCGCGGGATGATCTCAGTTCCGGAATCCGCGGCCGCGGCCAGCAACTGCGCCGCCTCCGCCGCGGAACGCGGGAAGCCCACCGCCGCCGGCTCGACCCGGTAGATCGACGCATCGACCGCGTAGAGGCAACGGGTCAGCCGATCCGTTCGCACCTCGCAGCCCGAAGCCACAAGCGCTCTTCGCTGGGAATCATTCAGTTCAGTCACCCCGTGATTCTACCCGTCTCCGCACCCAAAAGGGCTTGAGGCCTGAGGCCTGAGGCTTGAGGCTTGACGCTTGAGCCAGCCCACCGGGGTGCAGGGAACAGGGTTCAGGGCCCACCCGCCCACCCCTGCACCCTGCGCCCTGCGCCCTGCACCCTGCGCCCTGCACCCTGTTCCCTGCTCCGGGC
>JAIVTZ010000489.1:0-3552 GCA_049188105.1 Deltaproteobacteria bacterium
ACGGTTTCGTCATCTCGTCGGGTGCCTTCGAGCTGCTCATCGCCGACAACGACCTCCAGACCGAGATCGACCGTGTGATGCAGGCGCAGAAACCCGAGCGCTTCGACGAGCTCTTCGCTCTCAGCTCGCGTCTCCAGCAGCTGATCATGTCGGCCGAGATTCCCCTGGAGCTGGTGGCCGCCATCGAAGCGGCCTGCGTTCATCTCGTCGAGTCAACCGGCGCCTCCACCTTTGCCCTGCGCTCGAGCGCGCTCGGTGAGGACGCCGTCGGGGCCTCGTTCGCCGGCCAGTACCAATCACTGCTCAATGTCCGCCGCGAGCACCTCCTCGAGAGCTACCTCGAGGTGGTGGCGAGCAAGTACACGCCGCAAGCGATGAGCTACCGGTATCGGCGCGGTCTGCGCGACGACGACGTGGCGATGAGCGTCGGTTGTCTGCAGATGGTCGAGGCCCGCTCCGGCGGCGTTGCCTACACCGGCAACCCCGGTGACCACAGCGACCGCAACGTCTATATCAGCTCCGCCTGGGGGCTGCCGAAGGCGATCGTTGACGGCCGCTTCGCCAGTGACCTGTTCGTGGTCGCACGGGAGGCGCCGCGGCGGGTCATCGACCGCACGGTGGGGACCAAGATCACCCAGTTCATGATCGATCCGGTCGAGGGCGTACAACGCGGCGAGGTGCCGATCGAGAACCGAGAAGAGCCGTCGCTGAGTGACGACGAAGCCCTCCGGATCGCCGATCACGCCCTGCGCCTGGAAGAGCATTTCGGGACGCCGGTCGATGTCGAGTGGGCGACAACCGCTGCCGGAGAGGTTGTTATCCTCCAGTGCCGGCCGTTGCTCCAATCTGTCTCCACGGATCCCCGGTCGCCGCCCGCCGACGCACCTGAGGCGCTGATCAGAGGCGGCGTAACGGCCAGCCCGGGAACGGGCGCCGGGCCCGTCCACTGGGTGCGCCAGGACAGCCAGGCCCTGAGCTGTCCGGAAGGGGCGGTCCTCGCCCTGGAGCAGCCGCTGCCGCGGTGGGCGGCGCTCCTCGGTCGCGTCGCCGCCGTCGTTGCCGAGGAGGGCGGAGTTGCCGGTCACCTCGCCACGGTCTCGCGCGAGCTCGGCGTACCGGCCATCCTCGGTGCAGGGTTGCTCGCCGCACTCGAGGACGGCGCCGAGGTCACGGTCGACGCCGGTGGGAGGGCGGTCTACCCGGGCCGCATAGAGTCCCTGCTCACCGATCCGGTTGAGCCGCGGCGACCGATGGAGGGCTCCCCCGTGCAGGAGACATTGCGAAGAGTCCTGCAGCACATCGTGCCGCTGAACCTCATCGATCCGGACGGCATCGACTTCAAGCCCGCCAACTGCCAGACCCTGCACGACATCACCCGCTTCTGCCACGAGCAGGCGGTGCGAGAGGTCTTTGCGTTCGGCGCCGACAATCCGTTCCCCGAGTATGCCAGCAAGCAGCTCCATCACAACGTTCCGATGCAGTGGTGGGTGCTCGATCTCGAGGACGGATTCAAAGAGCCGGTGACGGGTCGCTACGTCCACCTCGACGAGATCGCGTGCGGTCCCATGCTGGCGTTGTGGGACGGGATGGTGGCGGTGCCGTGGGACGGACCGCCGGCGGTCAGCGGCCGCGGCTTCGCCTCGATCCTCTTCGAGGCCACCACCAACCCGGCCCTCGCCTCACCGTTCAAGAAGCCCTACGCCGACCGCAACTACTTCATCATCTCCAAGCACTTCGTGAACCTGCAGTCGCGTTTCGGCTTTCACTTCACCAACGTGGAGGCCCTCGCCGGACCACGTCCCGAGGAGAATTACCTGAGCTTCTCCTTCAAAGGCGGTGCGGCCGATCTCGAGCGAAAGGTGGCACGCGCCAGATTCATCGGAGACATTCTCGCCGACCTTGGCTTCCAGGTCGATATCACCGAGGACGTAGTCACTGCGCGCCGCACCGGTCTCGATCACGCCGACGTCGAGCAGGGCCTGCGGGTGGTCGGCTACCTCCTCATGCACACCCGCCAGCTCGACATGGTGATGAACCAGCCGACCGCAGTGGAGCACTACCGATCGAAGATGCGTGCTGATATCGAGGGTCTCGGGAGGACCGAGGACTCTGGGTGATCTCCGACGACCGATATACTCTTCCTCGGTAATGGGAAGTGAGTCAATCTCAAACGGCGCTCTCGCCGAGGCGCTGTTCGCGCTTGCCGATTCGGAACCGCCCGGCGATCGGCGCCTGGCACTGCTGCGCGCCGGCTACACCGCGTTCGACAGCCCGGGAGCGGCGCGTCAGGAGCTGCTGCGGGACGCGCCGCAATGGCTCCGACCGCTGATATCCCAGCTGGTGACATGCCACAGTGAGGACGCACTCCAGGCCGCGGTGCAGCGACTCCAAGGCGGCGAGAACTCTCGTCGCCGCCCCGCCCGGCACGGCTATCTCAGCCGTGCTGAAATGATCAAAACCCTCCGCTCGGGCCCCGCGGATCTCCATCCACAGCGGATGCGTGGCGCCTGTCACTGGCACACCCGGGACTCCGACGGCAAGGCGTCGCTCGAGACCATGGCGCGGGCCTGCGGCCGGGGCGGCTACGCCTGGTCGATGGTCACCGACCACTCACGCGGTCTGGAGGTCGCTTCCGGTCTCGACCGCGAAGGGGTTCGACTCCAACGCCGCCGGGTCGAGCGCTGGAACAGCCATCACTCGGAGGACCATCGAGTGTTTCAGGGGCTCGAGATCGAGGTCCTCGCAGATGGCACCCTCGATGTGCCCAAGGGGGAGCGCCTCGAGGTGGACTGCGTGGTGGCCGCGGTGCACAGCCATTTCGACCCCGACCGCGATCAGACCGAGCGGCTCGTACGCGCCGTTCAGACTCCTGGCGTGCACGTCCTGGCCCACCCGCGCGGCCGCCACTTCCATCATCGTCCGGGGCTCAAGGCGCGGTGGGAAAAGGTCTTCTCGGCCTGCGCCGATGCCGAGGTCGCGGTCGAGATCAACGGTTTCCCCCGCCGCCAGGACCTCGACCCCGATCTCGCCCGCCTCGCCGTTGATCAGGGCTGCGAGGTGATCCTTGCCTCGGACGCCCACGCCGTCCCCCACCTCGAGTTCGACGCCTTTGCTGCGGCCATCGCGATGCGCGCCGAGGTCCCGCGAGAGCGAATTCTCAATGTTTGCCACGCCGACGAATTTGAAGCGTGGCTGGGAGATCGGTAGGACGCCACCGAGTTGAGAGTTTTGAGTTGAGAGTTGAGAGTTGAGCGCTTAGGGTCGTTCACTCTGAATTCTCAACTCTTAACTCTTAACTTTTTCATCTCGCCACTTCATCCTCCGACGTGGTGCGATCTGCGGGTTACGGAGCCGTATCGGAATTGATCACCGCCTCGACGTCGATCAGGGTGGTCTCCTCCAGCCGCGTACGGAGCATGCTGTTGGCCTCGACGACGATCTTGCCGAGAATGCAGTCATCCCCTTCACAGATAGCGGAGCTGAGGAGACATTGATTGGGCTCGAACCGTCCTTCGATGGCCTCGAAGACCTCGAGGAGAGTCACCGATTCCG